>JAPLFV010000115.1:0-1746 GCA_026390495.1 Pseudomonadota bacterium
TATCGACAATCTGGAATCGAAAGAACAGCTGCTAAATTATGCCGCTGAAAATATTGCAGAAATGGAAAAGAGAATTATGGAGCCCTTGACCTTATATGACGACGAGTTATTACAATACAAAGATGTCTTAGACATTAATAAATGACGAGGATACGAAATAGGTATTACTTCTGAGTTAATATTTCTACAGTCCAATCAGACTTGATTGCAATTGTATGCTCAAACTGCGCAGAAATCGAATGATCAAGAGTTATAGCAGTCCATCCGTCCTTCAAAATCTTAATTCTCCAGTCACCGGCATTTATCATTGGCTCGATAGTGAAAACCATTCCAGGGTCCAACCTTATACCTTTGCCTTTCTGCCCGACATGAGAAATTTGAGGATCCTCATGAAAACCCCTACCAATTCCATGCCCAACAAAATCTTTGACGACTGAATATCCACAAGAATTTGCAAGAGATTCAATTGCATATCCAATATCGCCAAGTCGACAACCGGGCGAAACAGCGGAAATGCCCGCATTGAGGCAGTCTCGAGTCACATCAACTAGCTTTCTTTTCTCCAAAGATACATTTGAGCCTACAAGAAATGTCTTGCTCGTGTCTCCATGATAACCATTCAAAATTGTGGTCACATCAATATTTATGATGTCTCCGTCCTTGAGTATCTGTTTAGAATTTGGAATACCATGGCAAACGACTTCGTTTACAGATGTACAGATACTCTTAGGAAACCCTTTGTAATTAAGTGGCGCCGGAATAGCACCAGCACTAACAATAAAGTCATGACAAATATCATTCAACTCAAGCGTAGAAATACCTGGCTTAACATGTTTTTCAATCATATCAAGGGTTGAAGCTGCCAATTGGCAAGACATTTTCATTTCTGCTATCTCAAAATCCGATTTCAAAATTATCATCGGAGGATCCTTTCTCATTCAAAGATGAAACCTCTAAACCAATCAGGGTCTTTCTGATCAAACACTTTCTTTCTTATACCGTCCGTTGAATTCATGCATACACTATGATTAAGTATTGGAGTCCAATAATGTACTTTCTTAAAATCGGCCAATAGCTTCCTTAAGATATCTTGATTGACAATTCCCCTAGAAATTTGCATGTCAAATGCTTCGACATCGACTCTATAATTAGCCATTTTTGTCTTGAAATCACTATCAACCTGTGAATCTTCAAAAAGTTTGAGTGGGTTCAAAGCCTCGCTCAGAAACGGCCGGCGAGACTTATCATATATAGTCATCAGCAGACCATCAAAATCGGCTCCCTTCCAGACAAAATTTTCACCAATATCAATAAAATCCAGTTCAATGCCAAGCAGTGCAAAGTTATCAAAAATGATCTTTTCAACTATCTGCATTTTGGCTCTTGGATCTGAGGCAATTTTCAATTGAATTTTAGAATCATTGGTATTGTCTAGTTTTCGCTCCTTGGAATGGGCTTTCTGAATGCCTTCCAAGCGCGATATGAGCTCGCTATAGGATTGTTTTCTTGTGTCCTGAAACAACGATGATAGGTGAAATTCCATAAAGGCAATTGGATAGGCTTGAACTTCAGAAAGACCGGGCGCGAGGTTAGACGAAATTTCTGATTTCGGAAAAATGTCAACGATGAGCTGTCTCAAAGCATTAGACTCAATTTCACGAGGTCTCAGCTTCCAAATCATACCTGTTTGAACAGGAACCTTAATTCTATAATTACATCCACTATTTGAATTTTTATGAAAAGAAA
>JAPLFV010000115.1:1759-2153 GCA_026390495.1 Pseudomonadota bacterium
ATCTTTGAGCTAGAATGGAGGAATGCAATTTTAGTAAATTTAACTTTATTTGAAGAACTAGCAAGCGATAGCTTTATCTCAGATTTTGATACCGAATCAATTCTATAAATCCCAGCACATTCCGACTTTTTTTTCAACTCACCAGAAGACCTGAAAAATGGGGCCCCAGATAACACAAAAGGGCCCTTTTCAATGGGACTAGTTAAATGAATCATCAAAGTGTCGCGGCCTAGGGTCTCTATTGTCATACCTTCAGAAACTTTTTTTGGAAATTGGACAATTATTTTTGACTAAATAAACTGTCTTAAATCTGCTAAACTGACCTCATTACCATTCCACCACCTGACTCCACTTCTTAGCTTAAACTCCCAAGATTGGCCATTAGCTTTCTTTA
>JAPLFV010000375.1:0-9678 GCA_026390495.1 Pseudomonadota bacterium
ATCACAACTTTTCACGGAATTCCGTAACAATCACATCGTCTCGATACTTAACTTTAACATAACAAATTGTACCTTCAGAATCTGTACGACGAATACAATCTCGAGAAATAAATCCAGAAGGTTCTACAGCTACAGGTCGAATACGCAATACGTCTAAAGGACCTTCAATAGACACAAAATATCGCCTTGCCAGTACATTATTCACAAATTGCTCGAGATAAAATGTACCAACTTTTTCAGATATGAGCTCAGTTCCATAAATGACTTGCCTGTTGGAAAACGTTTGTTTGTAAGGAATAGAATATCTATTACCGGTAATCCAACGCCCACGCATAAATTGAATAGTACTCCCGGTGTCGGACACTAAGGTTTTGCCTTCCAAAACTGAACTATATAGCAAAATTACATTTTCTCTTGAAAGCTTACCCATTGATGTATCTTTTGCGACGACAGAATCTGCCAAGCCAGCAACGAAAATCCATATTAAATACAAATATTTACATGAAATGTAACGCAAGCAAAGATCTCCAAATGTTTCGACGGTCTCCTTGAGTATAAAAAAGTTCGAATAATGGCAAGTAAAAACATTTCTTTAGACACGTTGGCGCCCAAGCAATTTAGAGGTTCCAGCGTGAAAAGATTCGGGAAAGTACTGGCTTTGCTCGACATGTCAAGTCGACACCCAATGGAACGATCTTGCAAAAAAATGAATCTCGGTCCTAAAAGTACTGACCTTCTAGTTTATTGCGATAACAGCCAGCGCAGGTCGGCAAATATTTTTCTTCGGCACCCAATTCTACAATGGGGCCCGTCAGGCAAGGTTGCCCATCGACAATCTTCAAATTAAAAATTGCCTTTTTATCACAAAAATTACAGGTCGTTTTCACTTCCTCAATCGTGTCTGCAATCTCAAAAAGTCGCTTAGATCCGTCGAATAATTCGCCTCTAAAATCTGTTCTTAGTCCATAACAAATCACAGGTATTCGCATAACGGTTGCAATATACCGAAATTGATCAATTAAAGCCTTTGACAAAAACTGAACTTCATCTACGACTACACAATTTACTTGATCCAAAATGCCATAATTGATGATTGAGTCACTATCAACCAATAAGTCTGCTTTTCGATTTAAGCCAGCTCTAGACCTGACATCATCTTCCCCAAATCGAATATCAAGCTTAGGCTTGATCAAAAACACCTTTTTATTTTGTTGCTGATAATTATGTGCAACAGCCAATAAGTTTAACGTTTTTGCACTTCCTACTGTTCCGTACCTAAAATATAATTTTGCCATTCATTCACACTTTCAAATTGGGCCAGCGCGCTGGATTCCGCTCTGACATAAGATCATAAATCGTTTCAAACACGTCCTCAGGATTTGGCTTCGAATAGTAATCACCATCAGAAGCATACGCCGCTCGATGGTCCTTTGCCGTCAAAGTTTTCGGAGTGCAATCCAAGTGCTCGTAACCCTTTTGCACTTCAACAATTTGCTGCAACATAAAGGCTGAAGCCCCACCAGGTACATCTTCATCCAAGCACACCAAGGCATTTGTCTTTGCGAGTGATTTCACAATTGAGGAATTCAAATCAAAAGGCAATAGCGTCTGTACATCGATCAGCTCAACGGAAATCCCAACATTCTCTAACAATTTCATCCCTTCTTGAGCAACTCGAACAGAAGCTCCATAAGTTACAAGTGTAACATCGCTACCTTCTCGTATAATTTCAGGGACACCAAGAGGTACGGTATACTCGCCTATATTGTCCGGTAACGTCTCTTTTAAACGATAGCCACTCAAAACTTCAATAACCAGCGCTGGGTCATCGCCATTGAATAGAGTCCGATACATTCCCGCAGCCTGAGTCATATTTCTTGGCACACATACATGTACCCCCCGAATTCCATTTATAATCATTCCCATCGGCGAACCTGTATGCCAAATTCCTTCCAACCTATGGCCCTTAGTTCTAACAATTAAAGGCGCGGATTGACCGCCAGCGGTACGATAATGCAGCGTGGCCAAATCATCCGACATTCCCTGAAAGCAATACAGAAGGTAATCAAGATATTGAATATCAGCAACAGGGCGCAATCCACGCATCGCGGCACCAAAACACTGTCCAAAAATCGTCGCTTCTCTGATGCCTGTATCTGTCACTCGATGTGACCCGTGCTTTTCTTGAAGCCCTTCAAACTCTAAATTCACTCCACCCAGTTGACCAATGTCCTCTCCACAAACAAACACGCGAGGATCATCCTGCAAAAGCTTATCAAAAAACTTCTGAATAATTTGCCGGCCGTCAACTTTTTCACTTTTATCAGAATAAATCGGGTTCACGCTCTTCACTAAAAGAGGCGAATGAGGACCCTCATTAAATAGAAACTTTGAATACTTTTTTTGATTTACGTCAGCATAACGATCTAAATATCGCAAAAATTCCAATTTTTTATCCGTCGAAATATGACCCAATTGAAACTGAGCTTTTTTCAATGACGATTGAATATTTCTGCGAAACAAACTCGGAACTTTCTTTAACTCAGCAGCAATGCCAGCGCAAAGTTCCTCCTCACCAGTCGATCGACCTAGTTTAGAAAGCACCTCAATCGCTTCGGCACGTTCCTTCTCAATGGGTGTGATGTAATCATTCCAAGCTATCGACTTTTGAGAATCTACGAAATCAATCGCATCTTTTTCTAATTTCTCAATTTCAGAAATCGAAGCCAGTTTTGACTGCACCATCCAAGATCGCATTCTAGTAAGTCCATCAAAATCTTTTTCCCATTCCAATCTTTGAGTGGACTTATAGCGCTCATGGCTTCCCGATGTGGAGTGCCCTTGTGGTTGCGTTACCTCTGTGACGTGAATCAAACAAGGAATATGACTTGAACGACAATGGCGTTCCGCCTCTAAATAAACTTTTAAGAGCGATGGATAATCCCATCCCTTAACCTCAAATATTTTAAATCCACCCTTGCCTTCTTCATATTCAAATCCTGCCAACACTTTGGAGATCGACTCCTTTGTGGTTTGATAACGCGAAGGTACGGAAATGCCGTAACCGTCATCCCAAACGCTCATCAATAAAGGAACTTGAAGAACTCCTGCAGCGTTCATAGTTTCCCAAAATAGTCCTTCACTTGTAGATGCATTGCCAATTGTGCCGAAGGCAATTTCTCGCCCGCCATCCGAGAATTTCTTGTTATCATTCAATCTTGAATTTTCGCGATAAATTTTTGACGCATAGGCAAGACCAAGAACTCTTGGCATTTGGCCGCCGGTGGGTGAAATATCGGAGGAGGTATTTTTTGTCGACAATTGATTTAACCACTCACCATATTCGTTCATATATCTCGTTGCAGGGTGATTGTTCATCTGCCTACCACCGGAGTGCGGATCGCGTTCCAATGAAGTGTCCGCAAACAATTGAGCAAAAAACTGAGTCACAGTTAGACCACCAATCGCCATCATAAAAGTCTGGTCTCGATAGTAACCTGCACGCCAATCTCCGGCCTTAAAGGCCCTTGCCATAGCGACCTGCGCTATTTCTTTACCATCTCCAAAAATTCCAAATTTGGCCTTTCCCGACAAAACTTCTCTTCGACCGAGCAAACTGACTTCTCGGCTTATAAAAGCGGTTTTATAGTCATTAAGTGCCTGGTCTTTTGAAATTTCAAGATTCTTAAGTTGGGCTTCTTTGCCATGGTTCATTCTAAATTTTCCTCAAATATGAGTATTTTAAATATCAAAAAAGGATTCAACTGGAGCGTGATCTGAAGGTCTTTCCTTCGATCGTTGTTCAAACGCGATGCGACTACCTTTACATTTCAACGCCATCGATGGAGTTGCAAAAATCAAATCAATTCTCAGTCCGCGGTTTTCTAAAAATGATCCATCTCGATAGTCCCACCACGAAAACTGCCCATTTTTTTGATTATGAATTCTAAATGTGTCTATAAATCCAAATCGAGTCACCAATGAAAGCGACTCTCTTTCTTGCGCACTACAATGAATATGCTCCTTCCAACCAACAGGATCATAAACATCTCTATCATCTGGAGCTATATTAAAGTCGCCAACGAGAACAATTTTATCGCGAGGTGAAAATTTGGCCTCCAAATATTTTCTCATCCTATGTAACCAATCTAATTTAAAGAGAAATTTTTCTGAGCCAAGAGATTGGCCATTTGGTACATAGGCACACATAAAGACGACATCATTTTGTCTACAAGCGATAAACCTTGCGCTGACGTCAGCGGCGTTATCCTCAAAATTCTCTGAAACTAATTCAAGTGGTGATTTTGAAAGGATCGCCACACCATTATACGCTTTTTGTCCAAAAACTTGACTGCCGTATCCCAAAGCTTCAATATCTGCTTTGGGATACTTTTCGGTCATACATTTAAGCTCTTGAAGGCATAATATATCAGGCTGCTCTGTTCGCAGGTAATCTAGTAAATGTGGCAATCGCGCATTAACGGAATTCACATTCCAGCTGACTATCTTCTTTAATCCTGAGTACTCTGTTTTATTCATACCCTGGAAGACTAATGATCTTAGAGACGGTGGTCAATGGTGCAAACAAGAATAAAGGCAAAGACAGCTGCCTATATTTGCCTTAGGGACACAAATTGTTTCTATTAGATCCAAATCAATAAAATTGATCGTTATTTAAAAGTCATTTCTGAGCGTTATAACAGTTCCATTTCAGTAATGGGGGTGCCGCTCATGTTATCGGCATACAAAAAATCGCTAGTGGGTATGCAATCATTTCTCTGACCGCCCGATTTAAAGACATGACGGTAAGTGTCGCAATCTACATAGTTAAATCCGGCAACAAATGGATACTTATCGCAATTATCGCCTTGCCCCATTTTCATTCTGAGACCGCACCTGTCGGAAAATTGAATCGTCTTTTTATCGTCAGCAAGCTTTCCATGTCGAACGTGATGAGGACATTTTTTGCAGAACATGTTGCGATCCTTTCCTTGGATGAACAATTCTTCGCTACCTAATTTGACTTTAAACAAGGTTGGTTGAACCTCGTCCAATCCTCAAAACTGAGCCGAATCCCTCTTAGCTCAACTCTCAAGGAGTCTCATTTAACGTCGCGAAAATGTGATTTACAAGGATCATAGCAGGAAATTATATGAATGCAATAATTTCTTTTTATAGTGATGTTAAGATAATATATAGAGTCAATGTGAATCAATAAACTATAACAAAAATAAAGTCTCAAAGGCTTGATCATCAATCATTTGATCAATTTTTTATTTTTAAAAATAGATCAATGCAGCCAAGACCTATGTACCCTCTTCAATGTGAACTCATGCCATAGACCCATGAAAAACGCCCAAATAATGCTCAATCAGGAAGCCCGAGCATTTAACTTCAAAATTTATTTTTTTGAGTTACACTGAACGTCACTTTTAGACATTGATGTGGAGGGCGAATATGGCTTGGCTTGAGCGTGAAAAAGCACCGGTTTCAAGTGGCGAGAGAACGGAAACTCCCGATGGGCTTTGGATTAAATGCAATTCCTGCCATGAAGTGATTCTGCGCAAAGAGCTTCAGCAAAATTTAAACGTCTGTAATAAGTGCCAATACCATTTCCCTATACCGGTCTGGGATCGCATACAATCATTAGTCGATGACAATTCCTTTGAAGAGCTAGACAAAAACCTAAAGTCCTCAGACCCACTCAATTTTACTGATAGCAAGCCTTATAAATCCCGCATTGAAGATGCCTACAAAAAGAATGGGCGCTGGGATGCGTTTGTGTCTGGAAGGGCGTCAATTTTGAATATTCCAGTTCAACTTGGCGTTTTTGATTTCCAATTTATGGGCGGTAGCATGGGATCAGTGGTTGGGGAAAAAATTTCGCGACTGATATTAAGGTCTTTAGAGTTAAAACAACCAGCTATTATTGTCAGCACAAGTGGTGGAGCGAGAATGCAAGAAGGACTTGTGAGTCTTATGCAAATGGCTAAAACCTGTGCTGTGCTAGGCAAATTGCGAGATCACGGTGTTCCTTATATTTCTGTTCTTTGCCATCCCACGACAGGAGGAGTTGCAGCAAGTTTTGCAATGCTAGGAGATATTAATATAGGCGAACCAGGCGCACTCATCGGTTTTGCTGGTCCAAGGGTCATTCAGCAAACCATTCGTGCACAGCTGCCTGAGGGTTTCCAAACTGCGGAATATCTTTTGGAACATGGAATGCTTGATATGATCTGTCATCGCGCCGAGCTTCGCCAAAAAATTGGAAATATTCTCGGTATATTGACGCCTTCAAAATCCCACTCATAGAATACCCAGTCAATTCTAACATTGGGCGCTTTTTATATTGGGAGTGCTATTTTTGCGAGAACCAGATTTCGTAAAAGAATTATTTTCAAAAAGAATGAATGTCATCAAACCGGGCCTCGATCGGACTTGTGCTGCTTGGAAACTCTTAGGAAATCCAGGGAAGAGCACACCTACCGTTTTGGTGGCAGGCACAAATGGAAAAGGTAGTACCTCCGGGTTTATCTGGCATTTATTGTGTATTTTCGGAAAGCGAGCAGGTTATTTTTCGTCTCCTCACCTAATGGAGTTTAGAGAGCGGATAGCTGTAAACGAAGTAGAAATCACCAATGAACTTTTAGGTCAAACTTTGAAATCCATGAGAAGTGTTCTTCCTCAAGACCTTTGGGACGAAATGTCTTTTTTCGAAATTAACACACTACTTGCTTTGAAGATTTTTGAACTACTGGAATGCGAAGTCAACGTATTGGAGGTTGGACTTGGTGGTCGCCTAGATTGCACAAATATTATTGATCCTACAGTATCAGTCATAACAAATATTGGACTCGATCATGTTGAATTTTTAGGATCCAACACTTCTAAAATTGCCTCGGAAAAAGCAGGAATCATTCGTCCCCTGGGCATTTGCGTCTGGGGAGGGACTCATTCGTCTGATATTGAGTCAGACAAAGTCATACGCAATCAATGTAAATTGTTAAATTCCAAATTAACGGTGTTTGGAAGTGATTTGGGGTTTGAAAATGCAGATTTAAACTCCCCTTCAAATCACGTCGTATTCAACAAAGAATCAATAAAGGTACCGAAAGTCTTTTTCAAGTGGCCATCATATCTTAAAGAAAATTTTGCCCTCGCAGTCGCAGCAACGATTCAACTATTGGATAAGGCAGAATCCACAACAGATGTTTCTAAGTTTATCAATGAGATTCCTGAAAAATTTGGGACTTCAAAATACCCATGGCCTGTAACCCTAAAAGGCCGTTTTTCCCACGCGAATGTTTGTAAGGACGGTCAATCCTACAAAGTCTTGCTAGACGTTTGCCACAATCCTCACGGAGCAAGAGCATTCTCAAAGGGCCTTAAAGAAACTGGGCTCTGCGAACAAAAATCTCGACGTCCTGCCTTTATCTCGATCCTTAAAGACAAAGATGCCGCTGGCATTTGGGAAGAGTTAAAGGGTAGAATCTCAGATGTTATATTGTTTCAGATTCCTTCGGATCGAACCTGGGCAAACGATCAAGACATTATACCTGGAGAAATGAAAGAATCCTTTTATGCTGCATGGCAATCGGCGATCACAAGTCCTCGATGGGTACAAGATAATCAAAAGCCTTGGCTTATCATTGGATCTGTAGCGGGGATTGGGCAAGCGATGTCGGAGTTGATAATCAATGGTTGGGAAATAGATTTTGATGCAAAAAATTAAATCTCAACAATACCTGTCTAAAAAAATTCTGTGGAGCAACTTGCTGATTAGTTGCTTTTTAGTCAGCAATTTGTTTGGACAGACCATTCCACCTGAACAGGATACGAGGAAAACTCCCAATGAACAGGTAGATAATCCTGCAACTCAGCAAAATTCGACTACGCCAGATGAGTCATCCGGATTTCAGCCATTGATTAATGCAAAAAGTATTGGGCTATCGAAGGACGGAACCCAGCAAATTTTTGATGGCGATGTCATTGCTATTGGCCCCAGAAGCTTAGTAACCGCAGATAAAATAATTTGGGATCAAAAAAATAAAAAAATCATCGCTGAGGGACACGTCATTGGTCTCTCCAATGGACAGTATATCACTGGAGATAAGATTGAGCTTTGGACAGAATCTGGTGACGCAAAGGTCCAAAATGCAATTCTAGTAGTCAATGATGGCGGTGAGGCAGAAAAAATCTCAAAGGAAATTCTTGGGTATTCCATTAGCGAAATTGAATTTGAAGCACATCGAAAAGAAAGAATTGATGAAATTGAGCTCAAGAAGAAAGATTTGAAGCTAGAAGCGCGAACGACAACAAAATCTGGCAAGGAGCTTTCGCCTGAGATTATTCGCGACTATGCGCGCTTTCTTGAGCAATCTGATCTGATTGCCCGGCAAGAAAACCCTGCGTTTGCCCAAATGACCGAAGATCGAAGGCAGACATTAAAGCGACGTAGAAATTTTTGGGATCAGGCTCGTTTAAGCGAAACGCTCAATCAAAGAGTTGGTAATACATCATACTTTAAACTTAAAGGCGATTTTCTAGAGCGCACAAATGGCAACGATCTAAATGCAAAGAATGGCCTTTGGACACCTTGTCATTGTGAAAACGATGAGTCCCCTCCTTGGGCCTTGAGGTCCTCAAACATTTTTGCCCAACCTGGTGGCTATGCCACCTTCAATCATGCAATTCTAGAAATAAAGGGCATCCCTGTTCTATATTTACCCTGGGCTCGTCTTCCAATTAAAGGAGTTCGTCAATCTGGTTTTCTACCGCCAAGCATTAGTTCTGACTCGCAATCTGGAAATGTATACTCTCAACCGCTATTTCTAGACCTAGGCGAGAATAAAGATGTGACCCTAAAGACAGATTTTTTTGAAAAGCGTGGCACAAAATTTGGTTTCGAGGGCCGCTATCAAAGACGACAATACAGTGGATTCCAACTAAATCTAGAAATGATGCGGGATCGCGTTTGGATGGAGAAGCGTGGAAATCGCGTCGAATTATACAATCTTTATTCCCAAGGATTAGAGGCTGCTCGACAAGACAAATCTGGAGACGATATTTCAAAGGTTGGGAATTATACCTATCGCGATTTTGCTGTAAGGCGGGTGGCGCAAGCGCAATATTGGCAAGAGACTGAATATAAAGATTGCCTTCTAGAGGATCCCAATCTTAGAAGATCCTGCGAAGCAAAATTGTTTGGTCGACTAAGGCCCCCGGGAAACTCAACACGCGGTATGTTGAAATGGTCTGGGCACGAGAGAATTTCTGATCGAATCAGCTTTTCTTCCTCTGGCGAGCTGTATTCTGACCGCCAATATAGCGCTGATTTGTACACGCCAGAAAGTTTTCAAGCTGGATTTGACACTGGAAGTGGTGAAAGAGCTTTGCAACCAATCCGCGCTCAGATCAATTATGATCAAAGTAATTATTATATCGGTTTAGGGTCTGGAGTCAGCGATTACGTGAAATACAATGACAATTTTGAAGGGTACCAGTTACCGGCATATTTAAAATTGAAGAGCAGATGGTTCACGTTAAATGACACTCTACTTCCTATTTATTTTGGCGCGGGACTAGATCAACTGCGTATTGCCAGAGTTCAAGGCAATAAAATTGACCCTGAAGAGCAAAGTGATTATTTGCCTCCAGCATGGTGGAGACGGGCAACAG
>JAPLFV010000375.1:9688-11842 GCA_026390495.1 Pseudomonadota bacterium
AGCCAGAATTATAAGTTTTAACGATTCAAAAAATCAGTCAAGCTCGATTCAAAGCCTTAAAACTGGATTCAGATTTCAACTTCCTATTGACGGTAAAATGCCACTACCTAATTTTTTGGGAGGCGATGCAATTCCAACAGAAGATGGCACTCGATATCTCCAACACTTAATGAACTGGACGGTCACTATTAGCTCACGACCAAATGTCGTTAGAAAAGGCAAATATGGCGACCCAGATGATATTCTTGCCTCTACGACGCCCAACTATCTAATGGCAACAGATGCAGCCGGATCATATGGGGATGACAATATAGCTGTTGAAGAATATATGAATCCCTACCACTTAGTTTCCTTTCAAACAACACATCGATGGAAGGTATTCAATCAAGTCTGGCAGAAAGTAGAGACCCCGACTACCGAGATAACATCTCAAAAACAGAAATTAAAGCCAAAGCAAGAGCCTATTGAGTTAACTTGGGAAGAGAAAGCAAGGCGCGAACTCCTTTTTAGCTTAGATCGCGCCTTCATTGACGGACGTGAATTAAACTCGACTGACCAAGCTCAATGGTTCACCAATAAGTATAGACTTTTGGACACCGACTATTATGAACCCGTCAGCTTTTCAGCTAGCATAAGCTATGACTATTTGAAGGAACAAAAGCGGCGATCTGAGGGGCGAACAAACGCAAACCGTCCTTGGTCTGATGCCGACGGGTCCATTTCATTTAATGCGAAGGGATGGTCATTGAGTGATAGTTCTAGGTACAACATTTACGACCGCTATTTTTCAAGACATGCACTCTCTCTGACGCCTCCTGGTTTTTTGAGCACGAGTACTTCATTTGGATACATTCTTGAAAATTCAATATCGGATAACAATGGAGTTAAAACTTTTGTCGCGACTCGTGAAAAAACCGCAACCGTCGTGACGTCTCTAACTGCCCCCGTTTACACAACTTGGTCTTGGGGACAAAAACAGGTTGATGGATCAGACGATGCTCCTTATCGGCAAAAAATGAGTTTTGTCTATGGTTCTCCATCGCGATGCTGGGGAGTAGGTTTCTCGAGAGAAAAAGATTACGGTCAAGATGAGATTGCACCAACCTATCGATTGCAGCTAAATATCGTCTTTATGGATCAACCACGTGACTTGCCAGATATGAGCCCGACAGTTACGCGAGAGTTGCAAAAACTTTAGTAGGGCCACTGGTTGATTTTGCTAGTGATGCTACTTTTCTCTAATAGAACCAAAAACCCATTAAACTTCTTTATCCGACTCGCGCGATAAAGAACGTCAAAATTCAATTAATTAAATGATTTCAGCCATCCAAATCAACTTCTTTAGTTGGTGAAAATCTTTACCTTTATATATCACTCAAAATGATGGTCTTTCCACGCGCATGAATTTACGGACTATGGAGCAATCAAAATTTGCCGGCTCAGTACAATTTGCTAAAGGATCGAAGCACAAAGCGACCTTGGATAAACCAATTGGCCGTCCTATGGCAACAAGATTTGAACCAAGGCAGGGATTATTTTCCAAACTCAAATTCAAGTAATGGGGTAATTCTACACTTATATTTGTATTAATATTGGAACCATGAAGAGGCGATCCGACATATTTATGGACAATTCCATTTTAAACTCAGAAGTGGCTTTATTTTAAAGCCAGTTTTTGGAATCGCGTCCAGAAATATGTCATCTTTTTTGGGTGCAAGGCCGCAATAAGCCACAAGGTTATAATTTCCAAATTCTGATGGACTCTGATTACTGTCGGATATAAAGATGGAATTATCGGCGCGAAACAATGATACTCTCAGCCTATCAGATTTACCCCTGGCCTCTTGATAAGCAAGACAATTGTTTTTCCAGCGAGCCTTCGTTTTTTGACAATTCCCCAAAGCTTCTAAGTAATTTATCAGCGCATTTTTATTTTGCCTAGACCTATAGACCTTGTGTTCCAAAAAAGCGTTGTCAACCGCATCCATGGATAACTTCAATCCTATCGACAAGATTGCCATCAATATTATCATACCGACTAGAACCGAACCCTTATCACTTCTACAATCATTAGCATCCATATGGGACATCTTTAAATAAATTAATGGGCTGTGATTCACCATCTAAATAAGCCATCACCTGAATATCTTCAAA
>JAPLFV010000375.1:11896-15190 GCA_026390495.1 Pseudomonadota bacterium
ATCGGCTTTGGCAGAAGCTGCAAAAGTGGATTTCCATTCTTGTCACGCAAAGTGAATTGAGAAGGACAGGCGGAGGCCAACAGCAATTTCGTCTGACTGCAATCAAATTTAAATCTTATCTCTTTTCGGACATCGCTCAACACGTCCAATCGTTCCAACTTAGAGTTCACTTCAATAGTCATTGCAATCAAATTGAAAACAATTAGTGAAACGACCCCCAAGACTGCCAAAGAGACAAGAACTTCAGTTAAACTGTAACCATTTTTACTATTACTTTTTATAGCAACGCTCCCATTTTTCATTTACTTATTTGCAATTGAGAACAAAACTTATCTTGGAATCAAATTCACGCACCTATCTGCACAATATCCATTTGTTGGGACATGCCCACCAATAGAAATCATTCCTTCAGGGCAAAAACAGGCGTCCCCATTTCGATATGCTGTACCAATATGCCTTAACTCTGGCGACAAAGGGTCCGTTATTTTAACAATGACAGGCGTTGACAACTTATACCGACTGACATCGACCTTCGAGCAATAGCCACCTGCAGAAGGATTCCACATCCCAGTCAATATCTCATCAGACAGGCATAATCCGGTCCTAGGGATATTTCTAGTCCCTGGGCCAATCAATAATGCAGACGGGTCCATGAGTGGACAACAGCTCATATCTTTACTCTTACCATCATTGACGATTACGACCGCCGATCCGACAGGACATATGCCATAACGGCCCAAACGCCCCATAAAAGGGACTCCTTTGCATTGGTTGTAATTGACATTAGATATTTTTTGACACACAGTCGGAACATCCGATAATGATTTTTCAACCCTACTTTTATCATTGTGATCGAAGTATGAAAAATCAAAAAGATACGCAGCTCCATCTCGCTGACATTTTGCAGATAATTTAAATCGACTATTAACGTCTGCGTAAGAGGTGTTTGAACTCACGACAAGACCAGGGTCAACGAGTACTGCTGGACTCGACGTTCCAGTGCATCGCATCGCATTCCAATTTATTAGATCCACACACTTTAAATGCGTCGACGCCCAAGTTCTCAAATCGTCTTCATTGCCAAAATCTATTTCATAAGACCGGGCCAAAAAGGAATTTTTATAAATTGTGAGCGACATAGCGACAGCAATGCCGATCAATGCAAGCGCAGCCAAAGTCTCTACCAATGTTGCACCCTGATCCTCACTATCTTTAAAGATGTTCAACAACTTCATAAAGTATCGAATATCCTTTAAATAGCTGGGGAAAAAGAACCGTCGCACAGCATCAAGAAAAATCATTCATATTTTCGAGGTATCTCCGAAAAACAGTGCCGCCTGCCTGCTTTCTTCGTGCGTTGATATAACACATTTTTAGCAATAACAGTTTGCTATAAAGATTTAAGATACTCAATCAATGCCAGCTTTTTCGTCTCATCTAAATCAGTACCCCATTTATGTCCTGCGTTTGAATTCCCAGTCTGAGCAGTGTTAAACACGAAACGACCTTCAGATTGGTAGCCAACTGCGTCCTTATCAAAATCTTTTGCACCGATCTTAAATGTAGCTTCTCTTCTTTCAACCGGCTTCAACAATTCCGCTAGTGTTCTTACAGATCCATTGTGCAAGTATGGGGCTGTCGCCCAGATACCTTCGAGCGATCGTGCTTTGAAGGCACCTAATTTACTTTGCTGCTCAAAGTCAGCCCCGCCGGTTAAATTCGCAAATTCTGGAGAGCCTATAACAATGTCATTTTCGATAATATACTTCAATGCTATTGCGAAAGTAGTTTCCGCGAGCAATCTTACACCATTGTCCTCTGCTTTAAGTGGAGCCGATGGATTGCCGGCAAATCTGCTCATGATTCTATTTTTCAGATCGTCATTGGCGAATTTCAGTTTTGGCAGCATCGGCCTAATCTTTGCAAGTACTGAAGAATTGGTAAAGTGAACAGTTTTCGAATTGCCGCGCTGCTGTAGATTTATAAAGAATTCAGGATCTGTTCCAAGGACTCCCAAGCTAACCATCGTAACATCATTGAATCGGGCGCCGAAGGTGTTCGTTACAACATTTGCAGGTGTTGCATGACAACTTGCACATTCCGCGTCAAAAACACCTTTTCCTGCCCAAGAAAGATCACGATCAATAGAACCCTTTCCAAAAACATCTTCATACTTAGGAGGACTTAAAGTACGAAGCAATTCCTCGAGGCGAATTATCCCTTTGAAATTGGTTGTTGTACTTAAAAAATTTGGTTTATTGGGGTCCATTTCTAGGCGTGCAAACACGCCTAAGGTTTCGCCAATATTCCTGGTGAAGGCATTATTTGTAAGTCCGTTCCATTGAACCCATCGAAGTTGTGGAGCGCCCCAAACATGGGGATAGCTGACAGGCGAGTCAGCGTCACGCAAATTTGTATCTTCTCCCAAATTCGCAGCGGTCACTTCATTCAGGATTACGCTAAAGGCATCGGTTCTCGATGGTCCACAAGCTATCAAGGAGCCGTCTCTTCGTTTGAACGAACGATTATTTCTTTCTGCAAAATTCTTTAATACAAGTTCTGCTTCTTCTCGACTAGGAATCGGTGTTCCGCGAGCAGCAACCCGATATGCAAAATTATCATAATCCTTTTCAATGGCATGACGAAGCTCGGTTTCTAATGCAACAGAGAAATTTCTAAACTCTGTCATGGCTGGGGCACCTTCTATGATGACCTCTTTACCTTCGTGCTTAATTGACCCCACATGACAACCAGCGCAAGAAATTCCGAGCCATTGTCCGTTATCCTTTAAAGTTGGGAATTTGTCGGTAGGTTCTTCTTTTGTAAAGCCAATGGGTAGCTTGTCTTTCCCATCTACCTGAATGTATCCAAAGGCATCCATATTGCTTATGAAGGGCTCTTGCTTGTTGTTACTCAATGCCAGAAACCAATTGTAAGGGATGATATATGAGCCTTGCGAAAGGTACCAAAACTCGCGACGTTCTTCTTTGCTCCAGGTTTGAGGAACGAATTTAAAACTTGAGGCTGACTGACCATATTCGCCTTTAACAGCCGATGCTTTATCAGACTTAGGTGCAGTTTTACAAGAATTCAACAGCAAATTAGAAAGTCCAATGATGAATAGAAGCTTGAACATTTTAGGTTCCTCACTGATAAAAGTGACATTTGAAATTTACGGGTATTTTTCAACTTTAATTATAGCTCAAGTTTGGCCATTGCCCAAAAAATGTAAATCAAAAAGAAACCGGCAGGCATTTTCAACATATCTGGATTGCATTTATGGACTGATCTTTT
>JAPLFV010000375.1:15214-22716 GCA_026390495.1 Pseudomonadota bacterium
ATAATGCATGTCTATTATCCCTTTTTACTCGTTTGACCAAGAACCTTTATGGAGCAAAAATTTGATCCATAAAATATTTCTCCGATAGCCTCAGTAACTTTTGAAATAAGCACACTTGACCAATGAGCGTGGTAAATTCAAAGTTTTGTGAAATCGGCTCAAAGAGGAGAATATCATGAGTCATGGAAACTCGAGGTTGTTGATTGCTAGTAGTATTCTGTTTTGTCATTTTGCTTACAGCTGCAAACAAAGAGATACCGGTAGCAAACTGGAAGAAGCAAGGGCTAACTACAACCCAGTAGACCTTTATGCGAATAGTGATCCGGGTCAAGCTCGATATATTGCAAACAACCTTGTTGAGTCCAAGTGGTTTGGTGAGTTTAGTCACACGCGCAGCACTGGAGACGTAAAGACAGATGTAGGAATTCCTTACATTATTTTCCGATTACTACCTGTTGTCGCAAAAGACGTATGGCCAGGAGATGATGCCTTTCTCAATAGACTTGGTTTGGTACCAGAGGAGCGAAACAAAGGCTTTCCATTCAATAAAGGGATTGGCTGGACTGGTATGGCCAATAGACCTGGCTCCGTGACTGGTGCCGCTGCAATCGATCAAGTCACTGTTAACTGCGCAGCATGTCACACTCAACGTGTTTGGAATCACAAGACTGGCAAAATGCTTTATCTAGATGGCGCTTCTAACACTGAAATGAACTCATATGCTTATTTCAAAGCAAGAAGTGACACCCTTGAAAGCTTAGTCCGGCTAACAGGCATAGCTAGAGATGCAAATGGGCACTTTGACGATGAAGCGGTCATTCAAAAGATCATCGGCGCACTGAAGGAAGTCATGAAGTCTGATTTTATTACGAGTAACCCAAATTATTTCTACAAAAACTATCGTCTGAATGCTGGAAAAGAACTTTCAAAGGTCTTTGATGCCGACTATGAAGCAAAGCAAAAACAACTCTTTGTAGAGAACATAGATGTACTGGTCCGAAATTTATATAATAACCTGAGAACCGAACAATTTGGACTACGCCTATTAAAATTCAAAAATTACAACGACCCATCGAAGCACGTCAGTATGTTCAGCCTTAATTTAGACGATAAAGTAGGTATTCCTGGTCAAGTGGATGCAACTGGTCTATCGACGGCAATCAACTCGACCGCAGGTCTTATTAAAATTCTTCGCGATAAGGCCGCAGCTGAAGGAAAGCCGTTTTTCTTGACAGATACTATTGAATTTTTAATGAAAGCACCTTCTGAAAAGCTATTGGCACAGATTCCAGATGCCTCCTCCACAACTGACATCATGGTCGTGTGGAATCAGCAAAACAGGTCGGGAGGACAATGGAACGGCAATATTCCAATTTCCTTCTATCGAAATCTGGCAGCGGCATTAACTCCTGGAATAGGCGCGGCTGTAGACAGAAGAATGTCCATGGGAGCTGCAGATTTCTTGAAAGGTCTACCAGCGCCAAAGTATCCATTCGGGATAAATCAGAATCTGGCAGCAAAAGGGAAAGCTATCTTTGAGCAAAACTGCTCGGAATGCCACCGACCTAATAATTCCGAAGTTTATGATTTAGGATCTCCTCTCAATAGAGCCAAAGTTATCACTCCAACGATTCACGCAACAGCACATCAAAATCTACATAAATATTGCAGCGTAAATCCCAAAATTAAGTACATGACCTCGAAAGGTGAGGTCGAAGGAGATTGCAGCGTACAGGCCGGCAAGGAAGTCAAACCTGAAGATACAATCTTACTACAAAAGAATGGATACAACGCTTTGCCTTTAGATGGTATCTGGGCACAGGCGCCATATTTTGTGAATGGATCATCTCCAACAATGTACCATGTATTGGTACCAAGCGAGAGACCGAGAAAGTTCACGCGAGGAACGATCTCCTATGATGAAAAAAATCTAGGATTTTCTTGGCAGCCACAGCAAGTCAACTCTAAAGTCGATAAATTTGCCATGGAAGTGACACTGGACAAAGATGGAATGACACCAGAGGGCCATGATAAAGACATCACCTATGCTGATGGCAAAGTCAAATACCGCCTAAACTGGGACTGGAAAAATCTTCCTGAGCCGCAAGCGACACAACGCAAAGAAGAAGTCGATGCACTTATTGAATACATGAAAACAATGTAGACTGTTGAATTTCTACTAACTGTTTTCAAGCAACAATTTGAAAAACAAAGAGCGCCATGACACTTGTCATGGCGCTCTTTAGATTTAATCAGACTACTTCTTTTTTCGGATCAATGCAGAAATTGGAAAGTGATCACTGAAACCACTTAGCTCTTGTTTCTTCGTATCAAAATTAAAAGTTTCATAGTTGTTAGGAGCACAACTCTCAACGACTTTTATCGATTTCAAACTTGGGTTATCAACAAATAATTTGACGACATCAGGGTGTGACATATTCATCCCTTTGGCGCTCTCTTCTGTTGCAGGCAAAGGACCAATCCAAGAGACCTCGAAATTTTTGTTTTGTTTTTCGGCCTCAACATCGTCAAAATCACGATAGGCCGTAATCACTGATTCTTCGGACATGGCCGCATTGTTGTGTACAAAATAGCTTTTTGAATCTAGTTGCAGAGGGCCCGCACCCTTCAAATTATCATTATAGAAAAATTTATCAAAATGACTCCATTGTCCTTTTGGAGGAAAGTAAAAGCTTCCTGCTGATTTCGTACCTGATTCTTCCTCTAAATCAAAGAATTGAATTTTTCGATTCTTGGCAAGCAATTCTGTTGTGTATGGATGCGGCTTATCTGCTGCAACGGTATTGAAATCTCCAGTAGCCAAAACGGAAGCGTTTGCTAGCTTAGACCGCTGTTCCATCAATGTCCTTAAAGCTTTGGCTGCGGCAACTCTCGGACCAGCATCTCGACCTCCTCTCTGCGAGGGCCAATGATTGCCAAAAACAAACAATGGGTGCCCTCCATAGGTCAATTCAACTTCCAAAATATTTCTTGTCGGAAAACCAACGTCAACTTCATGCTCTCTACAAGCAACAAATTCAACATCTGCGTTCTCCCTAAAAACAAGGCCAACATCCACACCGCGAACATCGGAGCTTGTTGTAAGCCAAACATTTTTAAAGCCTTTTGGGTTTGCTTGGCAATTAAAACTTTTTACTCCGGACACGCTAGATTTCAATTCTGTCCTATTGAACTTTGAGATATTTCGAACTGGTTCTGCACCTCCAGTCGTATATCCAAGGGCATTTGTTAGCATGTTGAAAGAATTGTAATTCTCCATTTCAGTCACAACCAAAATTCCTGGCAATTCAGAGTGAGTTTCATCAAAGGCCTGCTTTAATCCCTTCAAATGTCCTTGTAAAAACTCGTCATTCCAGTCCTTAAAAGAGTTACATCGATCGGCTGCCTTGGCACCCGACTCTTTTATAGACGCTAGTTCATTCTTATCGACATTCTGAGATAGCTTAGAGATTAGCTCGGAATTAGCTTTTGTTTTATCTTTGCAACTATGATGAGTTTCTTCGGAATCGTTCGCATCTTCACGCATTTGTGCAATTTCAGCTTGAGATAGATCCTTCGAAAGTGCTTTGATAACAATATCATCGCTCTTTAGGTTACAACACGCCTGTTTTACGGATTTGACTGAACGATCTGATATCGCTGCCGTTTTAGGGAGAAACTCAGTGTCATCCTTATCAATTTCATTTTCAATATCGTGGGTGGTATCAAACAAATTTTGCACATTGTACGCCATGATTCTGAGTGAATCTTTCGGTGCAGCTGGCAATCTCTTTGTTTGATTTGCCTTACAACCCGGACTTACGTCAAATGTTTTCAAAGAAGAAGAGAATTTCGTACTCTCCAGCGAAGAATCTGACTTATTCGAAACCGACTTACAATTCTGCACCAAACAGCTTCCCATCAAAGTCGCAATAATAATTCCATATCCTCGCATCTAAAAACCTCCTTAGATATTTTACAAAATGGCTACCGGCTGCCCCGTCGTTTCAAGTACATTAAACCAGAGTTCACCACCGGGATTAATCCTTTGGCGCTCAGAGATTGAAGTAAATGGAACATGAGTCATGCGACCATGCCAATATCCAATCATCAAACCTGTTTTTCCTGACATTCCTGCATGAACAGCATTTTGAGCCAGTCTAGCGCAAAACAATTGGTCTGCTGAGTTAGCTGCACTGGCTCTAATAATATAACTAGGATCAATGTATTTGACGGTGATTGGAACACCTTGTCGTTTAAACTCTCTACGAATTTCATCTCGAAGAAATACACCGATATCGCCCAGTTTGATATTGCCTGATGCGTCGCGCTCTTCTATGTAGCCTGGTTTTTGTTGAATGAATTTTTGACCCGCACCTTCTGCAATGACGATGACCGCATGTTGCCTGGCATCAAGTCTTTTCTTCAACAATTCAATGAGGCCATTGTCTCCAATAAGATTGAAATCCACTTCCGGGACCAGACAAAAATTTACGTCACCAGAAGCCAAGGTCGCATTCGCTGCAATATATCCAGAATCTCGCCCCATAAGTTTAACCAGACCCACACCGTTTAAGACGCTCTCGGCCTCAACGTGGGCAGCACTAACAGCATCTACGGCAGTGCTTACGGCGGTTTCAAATCCAAAAGATCGGCGCACCCAGGGAATATCATTGTCGATCGTTTTAGGAATCCCAATCACACTAATCTTTAGGTTTCTTCTTTCAATCTCCGCAGAGATCGCAGAAGCACCGCGCAATGTCCCGTCACCACCTATCGCAAAAATCATGTTCAAATTCTTTTTAACAATGGTATCAACGATTTCAGAGGTTGGCGGGGTACCTCTGGAGGTTCCTAAAATAGTCCCCCCTTTCATATGAATGTCTTCCACAGCATCCGGAGACAAACCGAAAAAATCATTAGCTCGCTGTGCACTTAGACCCTGATACCCACCCCGGATACCCTCAATAAATCGACACCCATATCGATGCCAAAGCTGCATGACGAGACTTCGGATCACGGTATTTAATCCGGGACAAAGTCCTCCACAGGTTAAAATTCCAGCCCTAACATCCTTTGGTTCAAAGAAAATTCGCTCTCTAGGACCTGCAATTTCGAAGGCCTCGGGGCTTTCACCTGATTTTATGACCTCTGTCAGTTTTGCCAAATTAGTTTTGACAGCCATCAGCTCGTGATCCGAAGTCCACGCCCCGGCCCGAGCCAAATTGATCGGATTCTCAAAATTTTGAGAACCCAAAGATTTTATTGCAAACTTATTATTCATGCCCTTAGTTTAGCAGGTTCTATGTGGATTCCAAAGGCTGGACATTTAAGTCTTGAATGTGATACCACCTCCTCGACTCAACCCGCTAAATATATTTCTGGTTATGGCTAATTGTGGATAATTCTCAACAGTGCAAAGGCAATTCATTTGTGATCGACACCTCATCCATAGGCGCTAGTGATATTTCTAAAAAGGCGATGCCAATCGAATTTTTAGACTTCAATGTCTATGGACTGAGCCGTAAGGACCTCGAGGCAAGACTCTCTGAAAATTCCATTTCAGCGGTTCACGCGAAATCTGTATTTCGCTCTCTATATAAAGATTTAGCTCCCGCTTCGGATGCATCTCATCATTTCCCAAGGCAAGTCGAAGCCTACCTCAATACATTAGATCTCAGCATTCCTCTGAGTATTGTATCTGAACAACGAAGCTCCTATGATCGAAGCATCAAGTTTGCAGTCAAATTGCATGATGATCAAAAAGTAGAGATGGTGTTAATGCCTGAATCAAAGCGAATCACGCTTTGTATCTCTTCTCAGGTAGGCTGTGCTCAAGGATGTACCTTCTGCCACACAGGCCGAATGGGCCTCCTTCGCAATTTAAAGCCATCCGAAATCATTGGCCAGGTTTACCTAGCTAACCTTTGGATAAAATCAAATCCGGATTGGCTTGCGCAATGTAAATTAGCGCCAAACTTAAGAATTACGAATATTGTGTTTATGGGCATGGGAGAGCCCTTGGATAACGTGGAGTCAGTATCTAAAGCTCTCGACATTCTGACCGATCCGTTCGGACTCTATCTAGCAAAACGCAAAATTAGCGTTTCAACAGCTGGGCATATCGATGGTCTTGATGCACTCTTGGAAAATCATCCCGATGTTATGCTCGCAATTTCTGTCCATTCAGCCACCGACTCAGAACGTTCTAAAATCATGCCGATCAATCGAAGATTTCCTTTAGACACGCTCATTCAAAAACTTAGAAATTTGCCTCTTCAGCAAAAAAATGGGCTTTTACTTCAATACACTTTGATTCAGGGAGTCAATGATTCTGACGATCACGCGCTGAAGCTAGTCAACTTAGTCAAAGGTATGAATGTTAAAATTAATATCATACCTTTGAATCCCGTCGGTCCATCTCGTCTCAAAGGTCCGACAACGGAACGACTGGGTAGTTTTAGAAAAGTTATCCACGATTCTGGCATTCGCGCACTTGTAAGATATAGCAAAGCTCAGGATATTGCTGGGGCTTGCGGTCAACTCGTCAATCCTTAATCCTTGATTGCTCTAAGTTCCACTGGACAAAACCGCCCGGTGTTTTAAAGTTCCAAACACACACCTTTATCGTTTCCAGCCAAGCACAATCTGCCCATTGCCAGGCTTTTACATAACGTAAGACAATAGAAGAGCAAAGCCATGATATGGCCTATGTCGACCCACTTTTTGAAAGTTAAAATCGAGGTAACCCATGAAAAATATTTTAGCCGCGCTAAACGCATTTGCATTGATCAATTTAGCAAGTTGCGCAACTGATCAAGCTGCCAAACTGCGGGGCTCAAAGCCTGCGTCAGTTGGCGTATGGGGTGGCGCGTACAGGCCCACTGCAAATACTGGCATTGTTGCTGATGCAGCAGGGTTAGTGTCCCGTGAGAGTCATCGAAACCACGTTGATGAAACCGGAAATATTAAAACCGGAAAAGGTGACGGGTTTCGTCCTCAAAATATTAAATCAACCGAATCCCAGAAAATCGATGTTGGATTACATTTTTATCCAATGCCAACGTCTGCATTTCACTATGGCTTTGGCTTGGAGAGAAAAAATAAAACAACAAATTTTGATGCCCACACCTCTGATAGTTCCTTGGTTGAGCCAAAATATGCGAATGTTGAAACTATGGACCAAATTATTTCAATAGGTCCTACTGTTGGTTGGGATTGGATCTGGCCAAATGGCATCACAGTCATGACAGATATTGGACCACGATGGCAAATATCAAAAAGTCGCAAATTCACGTCATCTGGTGAAAGTGAAAACGTCAATGTCATGGAACGAGACAAACTCATAAAGAAGTTTGACAACGTAACTGGGTTTCAATTGCTTGATCCTAAGCTAATCGTTGGGTATTCATTCTAATATGGTTCTTGTCATTCCATGGTGGGTAATCCGCCTCTAAAATAAGCAAAGGCATAGTCAGAAACTTTTTCAGGTACATTGGTTA
>JAPLFV010000396.1 GCA_026390495.1 Pseudomonadota bacterium
GATGGAGTGAGTAGTTTTGTTAATAATTATGTAAATCCATTTTTTTTAAAAATTAGCGCATGAGGTTCTTTTAATGAAGAAATTTTTAGTTGCACTCTTTGGATTTTCGACTTTCTACGTAGCTTGCAAAACTACGACTGTACCCACATCGTCCTTAGAGGGTAAAAAAATTGATGATGCTCTACTGATTCCTCAATTCGTGAGATTTAATGAGCCGCTTAAAGCAATAGAGGCCAGTCTAGCGGGCGCATCAAATATTGATGATGCCGCAAAGAAATTCGTAAGCGGTCCTGCCCGCGTCGCTGCCTATCAACTGCAGGCGCTAGGGAAGCTATATGAAGATGAAAGCAAGTGGTTTAAAGATCTAAAGGACGAGTTTCGAACAATTGAAGATACGATTGGTGAGTATGATAAATGGAATAATATTTTGACTAAAGCTTCGTCCAGCCTTACATCAGAAAAGAAAGTTGAGTTAGAGGGCTTTCGACAAGATGGTTTGAAAGCTGTCAAGAAATTACTTAAAGATCAGGACTGGTTCGGAACTCCAAAAACACGTGCAGAAAAATTGAGGAATCAACTGGCAAAATTCGACTGGAAGAAACCATCGAAGGATCGAACCATGGTGTTGGGTTACATAGCCAATGAAGCGGCAAAAATGAGGGATACCAAATACAATCTGGAGAATCTAGAAAAAGGAAAGGGACTGCATGAACTGCGTCGGGATATGAAATGGCTACTGATTGAAATGAGGGTGCTTAATGGACTGGTCCTGAAAAATACCTCTGCCTGTCCCTTTTCAGAGTATGCAGCACTTGTTAAAACGCCAATCGCTAATAGTAAGTACTCTGAACTACCTTTTTCAAATCAAGAGCGGAATCCTTGTCTTATTCCAGAATGTTTGTTCTTGGGACTCGTGCAGGCCGTAGAAGATATTGGCCGACTTAAAGATGATGCAGAATTCCGTTTGAATACAACGGAAAAAGACAAAGATAGAGACAAGATGCCAGCGGATCTAAAGGCTACCGCGGATCAATTTTATAAGGGTATTCAAGATGGTCAGCTTTTCGATAGAACAAGCGAAGCGATAAATTCATGTCAAAGATGAGTCCACGAAAATGGATGATTGTCTATAACTTAGCGTGATAAATCTCACTGACACTGGCTCACCTTCTGTTCCTGTGGTGGTGAACTCGTTGTTCGTGACATTGTGAACGATGCAGGCACGTCTATATGCCGAGCTTTTGAAATTTCAACTCAGCGCAACATTTAGCAGCTTGATCTATCAAATTTGATAGGTGAATGCTATCAATCATTGCCCTTGTATTATTGGCTTTTGGGCCCGATTCTAAACGGTAATTTCAAATGCAATCCTCCACGCAGATTGAATTTATTGGATTCAAAATCGTTACCAAGTTCGATAAATGGCATTAAAAAATACCCAAAGCCATAGTCTGCGTGAAATCCACGCACACGTCCCTCACGAAACTGTGCTCCTACCTCGATCCACACTGAACCCATATACAGAGCGCCTAATGCCAGACTCAAATGATACTCGCGTCGCTCTAAGTTGAAAATTCCAGCAGACAATCCCACTCCCATGCAGGATTCCCCATTGCATGGTCCTTTCAGCACAGTGATATCTGGCCCATTTCTAGGATGACCAAACCCACTTGCGGCCGCATAGCCAGGGACAATAGCCCAAGAATCTCTTTGAGACTTCTTTAATCGCACAAAATCTTCTCGATCTTCAAGGGTTCTGGTGACTATTCCCGACTCGCACAGGTCATCTTTCATGAAGCCGATCATTCCGGATGGAGCTACTTTAGTTGCAAAACTTTTATCGTTCATTCTGCCATTTTCATATTTGCCATATTGCATGATTTGATTTTCTTCGAAGAATACATAGCGACCTGAAAGAATATTATTCTTTACTTCAACAATGGACTCCCGATAGCCAAAAAGCTGTCGAGCGTCATTCAATTTATCTATCATCAACAGTCCATTTAATTGGCCTTCGACACAATTGTAATGGATTCGATATGTCGCATCATCGAGGCGCATCATCGTGCTGGGGAATGCTTGGTCGCTATTTTCGCAGGTGATGTTGGCGATTGCTTCTTTAAGAAATTCTGTCCGATTGATGAAGTGCCGCTGACAAAATTCAGCAGTGTGCTGTCGAGAGTTGTTCAAGTCGTTCGAAATGTATGTTTGAAGATGAGAAAACGTCTTGTCAAACCAAGACTCGTCATAGCTCTGTCCTTCCCTTGGCGTGTGAATCCCGTTTGTCATATTGAGATTCTTCGTAAAAGACTTCTTTCCCTTGATTTTCAATAGCGCCGGACCTGTAATTTCGCCGGATTTATAGGATAGCTTTAGACTTAAGTAGATCCCTACATCATTTAAAGTTCGGTTTCCTTCCATTTGATCATCTTTGAAATACCCTTGATCAATGACATTTCGATTGTTAGCAATCCGAAATGGCCCGTTCTTTTTCCCTGATGAACATGCGAAGTTGGCTTTCAGTGCGGGATCTAAATCAATTGAAATTTCTTGATTTTCTGTTTCGTCTTCGCTGTCGGGGCATCGCAAGGTCGTTGGACGTACCAGGGCATCCTCTAAATTTGATTCGAAAGATCGAGGATTGAAACTTTGTGCTATAAGTTCTTGAGAATTGAAAATGTTAAATATGAGCATCACTGAAATGGCCAGTTTGCGCAGATATTTTCTAAATTCAAAAATTCTCTTCACTTTTGGCAGGTACCTAGATCTGTTTGCTGCCCACTAGCGTTTAGTTTAAGAGTCCCAAGCTTTCCTTCTATGGTCATATTGAATTTGGATCCATCCGTCACGTCTTCACTGGATTCGTCTGAATGCAACTCAAATTGATTCGTATCTTGTTTCGAGCCATACCCACTAAGGTAGATTGTCTTTCGGTCAATTTGAGAGATGGATGCTCTCCAGCTAAGATCCCTATTGATTTCAAGTCTAGTGACCAGTGCGTTTTTCTTGCAGGTCCAGTTTCCCTCAATGGTTTCTGGTGAGCTATTCGAAGACCCAGTACTTGTCTTGCGAGTCATCAAAAGCTCAAATGCAGGAAACTTCAAATGAATGCTTTTGCCGTTCAGCTCATAGTCACCCTCTAGGATTCCCTCTGACACTGGAATTCGATTCATAGTAGATTTTGTGACTTGCATGAACACTTTTCTAGATTGGAAATCATCGAACTGACCTTCTGCGAAAGCTGAGTCATCCCCAAGGAGAGATATTTTAAAATGATCAATATCATCTTTTGAATAAAAATCAATTTGTGCGGTATGTGTAACACCATCGACCTTTCCATTTTCGTCAATGGGCTTATAGTTTCCAGACCAAAGACCGTAGAGCGCATCCTTTCCAGTCTTGCTTGGCTCTTCTGCGGCCTCGGCATCATTTTTCTTTGGCTTTTTAAATTTGTCGCAAGAAACCATTGAGAGTGTCTGACAAATAACAAGAGCGAAGATGGACCAATTGCGGATCATGAGAAGCCCTCCAAGTAAAAAATGCTCATGGAAGTATAGCATGAAAAGGGATTCTTTTTAGACGTGAGATTTGCACCGTCTCGACATGACCGAAGAGGACTTTTTGACAATTAGTTTTCGTGGGAAGGGAAACCTCATGTAGCACTTAATATTTGGGATTTACCTAAATTGCGGCAAAAAGATCAGTTAAATGTGGTTTGAAATCAGTGATTCAAGCGATGAATATTCAGTTGTATTTTGGCGCGATAGCGACAAAGACCTGTCCAGAACCGTACGAGAAGAATCAGGTAGAATTGCCTTTTAGCACCCTAAAGTGCTCAATCGCAC
>JAPLFV010000076.1 GCA_026390495.1 Pseudomonadota bacterium
ATTCAAAAATGAAACCAAATGGCGTTTTAATAGATGTGAAATCTACCCTATTGACAGAAATGAGGCCCGATGTTCTCTATTGGAGCTTGTAGAAGCTTTTATTTGAGTGCAGCTAAAAGCTTGGCTTTATTATTTCTTATGAAAACGGCGCTACCATAAATTAAAGTACCTAAAGCGAAGCCCAGAATTGCTCCAACTCCTAAAAACAATGGCTTTGTTGTTCGATGACGAATGTGTTGATTCAATGTCTTTGACTTTGAGAATGACGTGAAATTAACTGAGTAAGTAGGACTCAATGATAGTCCTTTTCTAAGATCAATTGAGACAAACTTGTCTAACATGGCCTGCCTAATAGTGTCGGTAGCACCTTGTATTAATGAATGATATTTTGCTCCAATCATAGCATTTAAAGTAAAGAACTGAATAATCTGGTCATGGAGCTTCTTCTTTGTTTCTATTGAGTTCTTCTTGTAATGATTTGCAATCAATGCTTTGTTCAAAAAAGTTTCGATGTCACAGGTAGAGCAATCACCGACCTCACGAGGAAAATTTTCCATCATAAATTTATATATGTCTATTCGCAGGTTGGCCATTTGCAAGCCTCTTTCTTTGCTAAAAACCATAAAATTCTTCTCGGAATCTTGAAGCTTTGCGGTTTGTTGCTCGGTCAATTGCTTCAAAATAGTTGTAGCAACAACACTACTTAACTGCTCATGCTTTTGATTCTCAATTGCTATTTTTGCGGCCAATGCCTTTGCAAACTGAATTTGACTTTCTCCCGAGGTGTCAACCAAGGTATTTGAAAAGTGAAGTTGAACATTTCCGTTTTCAACGCTCACGCTAACGTTGAAAACACTTTTAGAAAAATTGGGGAATGCCTTTGAATCTAATTCCACTGTGTCAAAGGCATATTTCCCAATATTTTCATTGAATCTCTGGATAGCTTCGGGCCCATTTTCAAGTGTAGAGTTTCGAATATCTATTGGGACTAAATAAGTCGCAGCATCTCTCTGTGGATTTAGATTGAAAAAGTAAAATGCGCTGGCAATACCAATCAAGGTAGTGCCTATCACATAGAATTTTCCTCTCCAAAAAAAACCTATAATCTCAAATAAATCGGTCTGATCATTGGGTCGGGATTCATTGTCGCTGATAGCTGTCTTTTCATTCATTCATGATTCTCTTTGCAAACAATAAAATAGGATTTTAACGCCTCTGCAGACTGCCGATCTAGAGGTGACAGTTTGCCATATAAGTCTGGCCAATGCCAATGCCTATTCAAAGGGGTACTTTGTTTAGCTTGGTATGCTGATAAGGGCTCGAGGTGCACGGGGCTAGTTAACTCTGACCATCGACCTCTACTGCTCTTGCCTCTTGAAGCCCAGGATTGGGCAATAAAATCTAGTTTTTTTAAATTTATAATATGCAATGCAAATTTGGAAAAAAATCCAAATCGAAAAGTTAGACTTATGCTTCTCGGAAATTGATGCGAGGCGCAACGCAATATTCTCGGAAGATTGGGTAGTGACTTAGTGATTTCACCAGTAACAATTGCGCCATAAAACCTGAAAAAAAGTTTTCTAAATCCTGACACGATGACAATATTGTGGCGATTAAATTGGCTGACAATATCACTCAAGAGCCAAGAATGAACACAGTCATAAAGTAAATAACCAGAAAAATGATTGACCCAATATTCAAGTTGCTCAGAATTGCATGAAGAAAAATAGTCCACTACCATGATTGCA
>JAPLFV010000053.1 GCA_026390495.1 Pseudomonadota bacterium
AAAACAAATGAAGAGGTCGCTTCTTTAGCTTTGAATCTGAAACAGGCAACCACAGATGCGATCACACATTTAGCTGACTCTTCTAACCTTATCCTGGACCCTGATCTAGATTCCTATCACGCTATGAATGCTGTCACCAATCTGATTCCTAAAGCAACAAGTCAGATTTCTTCAATTCTATATCTTAAGACAAAAACAACGAGAGATGGATTTAACAAAGGAGATCCTATTGATTATGCATATAGAGTCATGAGTGAAAACTTAAAGGAAATGGAAATAGCATTTGAAAAAGTAGCTGTATATGATGCTGATTTTTACGAAAAAAATTCGTCTGTAGTAGCAATTGGAGCTCAAGCTAAGGAACTTGTTAAAAGATTTGAATCATTAAATTCTGAAACAGATAAAACGAAAATTCTCAATGAGATTGCTCCTTCTATGGATACCCTTTGGGTTGAATCTATCAAGGTACTGGACGAGCTACTTGCACAGCGTCAATCCAATATGTTGGGCAAGCGAAATTTTATGTTGCTATCAGTTACGATCGCGTGGATTTTCGCTGCTTTAGGTGGATTCTTTATTCAAAAGAACTTATCGACTGCCTTTTCAAAGCTATCAAACGAATTGGGTCGAGTCGCGTCCGGCAATCAAAACCTTGCAATCAATCTTCAATCGGCAATCGTTAAAAACTTTGATGCATCATCTAGCTCCACCGCAGCTATTCAAGAAACCGTGGCAGCTATGACAGAGATCTCGTCAATGCTTACTGCAACCAAAAACAGCATTGAGTCTGCCCATCAATTAACTGAGATTGCATCAAAAAAGTCTGAAAAAGGCACCGAGACGATGAATCAGCTCGAATCATCTATGAGTCTCATTGAAAGTGTCAATCTTGCGCTTAAAGATATGACAAACATCATCCAAGAAATCGCAGCAAAAACTAATGTTATTGACGATATTGTCTTTAAAACACAACTACTTTCAGTCAATGCCTCTATAGAAGCGGCACGTGCAGGTCACCATGGGAAGGGCTTCGCAGTCGTGGCGACCGAAGTAGCTAATCTCTCTACGATCAGTGGCTCGGCTTCACGAGAAATCAGAGTTTTGCTCGATGAATCTAAAAAAAGAGTCACAAAAATTATTGACGAGACGTCCGATTCGGTTCGTCAAGGACGTGAGACTGTTTCACAGGCAGTCACGACGTTTCAAGACCTTTCGACTGATATGCAAAAAATTTCTCAGCACATGTCCGCAATATTAAATGCATCAGCAGAGCAAGAGATTGGTGTCAGACAGACATCTATAGCGATGGATGGATTAAATCAAGCTGCAAACACAGCCATGAATTTTTCTAAAACTAGTCGCGACGCTTGTGAAGACATGATTAAGAATTCTCAAACATTAGGTAAAATAAATGGAGATTTTTCTGCTTCACTATATGGCAAAGGTCTAACGTTCTCCGGGAATTCTTCTTTGGTGGATCTCAATCTACGGTCTGATGCAGATTACACTCAGCTATCTGGTAAGCCTAAAGTATCGTATCGCGAAGACCAGGACCTTAGACCTAAATCCTCAAGAGTTCGACAAAACAGCACTGGAAATCTGAAGATCCTATCAGACGAGAAGCATTCAAAGAGAGATAAACACAGTATTGCAAAAAGACTTATTCAAAAATCTAAAGGCCATTCCGCGTCCCTCGGAGGAATCAGTCATCCTGGTGTCGCTGAAACCAAACTAACTGAAGACAAAATTCGAAACGCAAAATCTGACAGGCCTGGTGTGCCCGAGGTTGAGTCATCTCGATTTACTTGGAAAAGTCAGTTTGACATTGGAATAAAATCAATGAATGACGATCATAAGCATTTGCTTAGCCTTATGTCTAAACTTGAAAAAGCTCACCACAAAGACGCGAGCTTTGATTCATTGTCAGAGATTTTAGGCGAACTTCTCCAATTTACGAAACGGCATTTTGCAGAGGAAGAGGCATTTTTCGATTCCTTTAAGTTTCCTCAGGCAGATTCCCACAAAGGCATTCATAAGTCACTGTTAAGTAAACTTGAGAAACATGCATCGAATTTTTCAACGAAAGGAACACTGGATGGAGAGTTCTTTGAATTCCTCAGAACATGGTTGTCAGCGCACATTCAGGGAATTGATAATAAATATGCTCAGTATTATTTGGAATCCAGTGAAGATAAAAAAGTTTCATAATACAACATTTTTTTGAGAAGGGTCTAACAATGTTTAATGCAGACAAATTCGGGTTTAGGCAGAAATTAGTCGCAATAATAGCAGTAGTATCAGCAACAATCGTGTTTGGCGGTGTACTCGAATACAGAACCGTTCTGAAGCTTATAGAACAGAATGATTCCCAAAACAAAATTGTCGCTGCACAGTCTGTTTTGAAGGAAATCCAGCAATCATTTGCCGATGCCAACCTATTGGGAATGGATATTATTGTTGATCACCATGAAGATCCTTCAAAGAAGGTCCAGAGAGAAGATGAGTTTAGAAAATTTTTCGCTGAAGTAAACTCAAAGCGGCCAAATTGGAATTCTGCTCTGACTGAAATTGGAGTTATAGAACAAAGCAAGATGGTATTCGATCAGTTAGAAGTACTTGACAAGTCAATCGCCAGTCTCATAGCCGCGATCAACTCAGGAGAAACTCGGTCAGAAGTATACGCAAAATTTGACGAGGCTATCGATGGCGCAAACACAGATGGTTCCGCAAAATTGGCAGTGATCGCAGGTCAGGTAAGCAAAGATTATGAAACTCGATCGTTGACGATGTCAGAACAGTTTGAGTCACTTGCTCGAACAACTGGCATGATTTTCGCTGCTATCATTCTACTGCTTTGGGGCATCGGAATACCTGTAGTTTTTAGCATGACAAAAGAGATTCACCGTTTAAGAAGCGAAATGAAACATGTCACTGGAGGCGTGACAGGGACGAGCAGAGCCTTATCTGAAACCGCAAATAATTTAGCCGATGCTGCCTCTCAATCCTCTGCAGCCATCCAGCAATCTGTCAGTGCCATGGCAGAAATGGGTGCCATGCTTTCTCAAACCGCTAGAAATGCTCACGAGACTTCAGAATTATCTCGAGGAGTCCTAGATCAGTCGCAACATGGCGCAAAAGTTATGAGCGAAATGTCGAACTCGATGAAAGAAATCAGTGACGCAAGTAGTCGACTTAAGGAAATCGTTCGAGTGATCGAAGATATCACAGCTAAGACAACTGTCATCAATGACGTTGTTTTCAAAACACAATTACTTGCGGTTAACGCTTCCATAGAAGCAGCAAGAGCAGGTCAGCACGGAAAAGGCTTTGCGGTCGTTGCAAATGAGGTAGCAAGTCTGGCAGCACTCAGCGGTAAAGCGTCAAATGAAATCCGCGAACTCCTTTCGACGTCGTCATCCAAGGTACACGAAATTATTGAAGGAACATCATCCGCCGTCAGAAGAGGGGAGTCTGTGAACCAGCGATCTTCGAATGCCTTTATGGACATCACAAATTCAATCGGGGGTATCTCAGACAGGATCGATCAGATATCAGCGGCTTCTAGGGAGCAAGAGGCCGGAGTGTCTCAAACCACCGCTGCACTCAGTCAACTTAATCATTCAACAAACTCTATAAATGAAATGGCTCAAAAAAACGCGGCTTATGGTTCAGAATTACTGGACCACGGAGGAAAATTAAGGCGTATTGATCACACTCTCGCAATCATTGAATCAGGAGCTAAACGTGATTCAATCAAAGGAGGGCATCCCTCTCAAACAGGATCTATGCACTCAATAACTAGTCTTGCAAACTTGAAAAATCACAAGAATCGAACAAGGGCAGACGAGCAAAATCAATTCCCCGAATATGACGATTCTAACGAACAATTCGAAAAGAGCGCGTAAATGTCGTCAAGCATATTTTCCGACCAGGATATAGATCTGATTATAGAACTGGGTCGAGAGTTGACCGGCACTCAACTTGATCGACTGAAGCATAGTGTCGTCATTCATAACTTGGCATCTAGAATCAATCAGCTTGGAAAGTCGAGCTTGGAGGAGTACCTCCAGTTTGTCGAAGATCACGATGATGAAATGCCATATTTAACGTCTGCACTCACAATTCATACAACAAGTTGGTTTCGCGAAGCCAATGCCTTTGATCAATTGAAAACAATTCTTCTCAAGCAAGCCCCTTCCTATAGTCTTGGCAAGCCGTTTAGAGTCCTGTCAGTGGCCTGCTCTACCGGTGAAGAGGTCTATTCCATCGCTTCAATTTTGGAGTCAACTAAACTGAAATCCCCTCAGTTTGACTATTCCGTTGAAGGATGGGATGTAGATCCGATTAGTTTGCGAACCGCAAAAAGTGGCAGGTACGATAGCAACCTA
>JAPLFV010000208.1 GCA_026390495.1 Pseudomonadota bacterium
GAATGAAGATTCAAAACCTGATCGTTCCAATACTGAATTCTCTTTTGACCCATATCGCGGTTAAGAAAATTTGGTAGCTTTAGGGTCCCTGGATACCCCCACGATAGAGTCACAAATAAATCGGCCTCTTCGATTGTATTTACATACCCTTGATTGAGCAGCCACCAAACTACTTTATTTGCGAAAAGGGCTAGTATTCGAGTGGCTGCGGCACTGCTTCGTATATCAATGGATTGGCTTTCGGCCTTAACTTGAATTTTGTAATTAAGCACGGTATCGACGGATTGTGTCCGAAAATTTCCACCTTCAGGAAACAAATCTGCGAAGCACTTCATGACCTCTTGTTTCGGAGGATGACATTTCAATAAATGATCCCATTGAAATTGATCGCTGGCAAATCCCCATCCTGCGCTGGTCAACAGCTTGAGAAAATCGCCTAGCAAACCATATTTTTGAATAACCTCCAATTGCCTTAAAATAAATTCAAGCAAAACTAAACGCAATCCTACAGATAAAGGATAGCCAACCGCGGGAATTTTTTTTGCCTCCAGGATTCCATTCGACATGAGGGAAATCGTTTCGTCGATTTCATCATGCTCGACCATTGACTCGTCTACGGACCGAGTTTGCCCCAAAGCTTCACACCATCCGATATTTGCACTGCTAAAATTGCCTGAAATTCGATAATAATTTTTAACTTCTTCGCCTCGCCGCAAAGCTAGAAAATCATTTAAATGAAAAGAGCATCTGATTCCTGTATAACGAGAACTATCTGCAGTGCAAACCCATGTTACAGCATGGTCCCAGGATTGAATTGCTTCCCTGCCATCAGCTGCAATTTTATCAAATCGAGATTTTAAATTCTCTAAAGCTATTTTTAACTTTCGATGATCGGCACTGAGAAAAATTATTTTTTTTCGCCTTACCAAGAGGCCCGTTACTACATCTTGGGGGGGGACTCCGTCTGTTACATCTACTACAATCGTATCAGTCGATTTACTCCACCACTGATCATGCAAGCCCAATCTATAGCGAGAGACCCTCCGAGAAAGCCACGCTTGGTAGTCTGAAAACAAGAACCTCATAGCAGCAGAGGAAATATGTGCAACCAAGTCTCTTGCCTGAATTGCATTAGCCTTTTCTTTCATCATCTGCTGACTGAAATCTATTCTGGAACGATTCAGCCAGTCGCGCCTTGTGGCAGGGTCGGTTCTCTGAAACTCAACACTTTCCAAAGTCGGCATCAACTTGTCATAGTCATGTTTTGGAGAAATGTTTAATGATTCAATTTGAGAGTATCGTTTGAACCAATTGCCAAGTTTTTCTAAGCCCTCTTGTTCGATCCAAGATTGGTCTAACAAGCAGAGGCTAACAAGACGCAATTTGAAAGCTTCCCTCGCATGTAAAATTGCCCGATCCCTTAAATGAGCGGGAGAATCATAAGATTTAAAGCGCTTCAATCCCAGCACTGCCAAAGGAGAAAACAAATCAATGTAGAGATCGGGAAATCCCAATTTTGCATATGGATTCGTGACCACTCGACCGTGACAGGCCAAGGCAAGTTCCCACCAAGATCCTACAACATCACCATTTGCAGCAAAGAACCACTTAGACTTTGATCTTGAAATTCTAGAAAAAATTTTATGCCAATCAAGCATGCGAGAAACTAGCTCATACCATAAGGCCTCAGTTCTTAGGTAGCTTAACCATGAGTTAGAGTAATCATGGCAGTCACTAAATGCACGTAAGACCACAATTTGTCCCGGCTTTACTCGATCCAACAAGCGATTCAGAGTTGAAATATGCGCATCTGCTGATGGTTCATATAGTGAACCACACCAGGAAAGATCGCACACTTCTATCTGACTTGTAGTCACGCCGATACCTCTACTTGATCAGCAACAATAATTTGAAGTCTTTCACTACTATCTAAAAAAATGAAGCCACGCTTTCGTGCCTTTGATCCAAGAAACAAACAGAAATCTCTTAAAGGGTGCCAACCCATTATGACACTTGGTGAGTAGATCTTCCTGTGCCTAGTCTGAGTCAGCTGATTTATACGCGCATTCGCATCCAAAGCCAATACAGCGGTTGGAAAACTGATCCACCACTCATCACATTCAGTTAGTTCTCCGACGACGCCGGTTGGAATCTGGTTTTGCCAATTTGGCTCACCGCACCAATTTGAGGTATCAAGCGTTACCAATCTATGAATTCTCTGAGTTGCATGGCTCTCCATGCTGTTAGGTGAAATAGACATGACACAGGATGTCCAACCTCTCTGACGCGCCTCAATCACGACCCGACTTCGAAGGACTCGCTTAAACCAATTTCTGCAAATCTCGCTCGCATTCGCAAATCTGTTGCCAGTGTCGTTTATCAAATAGAGTTCATCATTGGAAAACTCAGGTTCAAGTTTTTTCCACAGATCTATTTGACTTTCATAAAAGGTGTTGATCTCGGGAGAGTAAGTCGCATGAGCAACTGCATTTAGACTTTCAATCCAGGAAGATAGAGAATAATTCCATTGCCCGTGTATTAACAATAGCGTGCTTTCTGTAATACTCCCCAATAAATTCATCATGTCAACTGACTGCATTTCTTGTCGAACATGTTCAATTGGAGCGCTTCGCCTTTCATTGGACTTGGACATTTCATTTTCAATTAGAAACACTTTTCTTGGCGCAGGTGCAGAAAACTGTGAAAAATGTACGAACATATTGGACACCCATCGAGGCCAATCCAATCTAGACAGTCCAGGATCTTCCGGGCTTGAGATAATCACTGGCCGGCCAATTTTCGTAGATAAAGATAAAGGATCAGCTGACGTTAACATCCTTCAACCCTTCCTCAAGTCTACTAAGTCCTGTGCGAAGCTGATTTGCAAGTAGATTAGAATTCACTTTGGACGCCAAAACGCCCAACCAGTCTTTTACATTAGTCCAATTTTTCAACTTCAAACCGGTACTTATCATTCCCTCAATCGATTCGAGCAAACTTGGATTCAACTTGTAAGATTTTTCAAAATTTTCAAAAGCTAATTGCAAATTGTTTTGTTGCTCATAAAGAGAGGCTATTCTGTAGTGAACTACTGATCGAGTGCTGTCATCATCAACGTTTAGCAAACAAGCTCGTAACACTTTTAAACATCCATTTATATCGCCTAGTTTGTAATACGCCTCGTAGTGAATCGTCGAGGTATCAAGGGTTGAGTTTTTGCATTTATTTTCGATGATAGAAACAGCTTCTGCAGCATCTTCTAACTGATAAAGATAAACCGCAGCCATTTCTTGTGCATATCTGAAGCCCTCTTGGGGATGTTTTGCTGAATTATACAATTTTGACAACACATCAATGACAGACTTCCACTCTTGAAGTTGCGTATGCGAAATCCTCCAATTCAATGACTCGATCCAAGATAGCTGATCTAAAATTTGAAAAATTCATTCCAGTAGATTCAACAATGGCTCTACAACTTTCAGCTGCCGAATTTACATCGTCAAAATATCGCAAATGGACTCTAGCAAGTCTACATTGATCATCCGCGAATCCAGCTGGAGATGAATAGCAATGTGCTTTGACTAACTTGAACCAGCTGTCCCAACACTCAAAAGACTCCAGAATTGTCAGATAGGACTCATAATCCTCATCAGGCACAGCCCTGTTCGCTTTGAGATGTTCGACAACCTTTGATATTTCACCGGAGAGGTCCATACGTCGATCCACCAAAACTTATTCATTAATTAAAAGGGTAATTTATAGCTTAGGGCTTCAGTCCTGACATGATTAGGGCATTGGCCTTTTTTGCCATAAGATTATAATCAAAAACTTTATCGTCAAAAAGCCACTGCAAACTCAATCCGTCAATGACTGCAATCATAAAGGAAGCATATTCTGTCGCGCCCACTTTTCGAAATGAACCTTTATCCATGCCTTCGCGTAAAACTCGAGCAGCAGCTTCTCGGAACTTTGAATAGTGGGCCGCAATGATCGTTCGAATTTCAGCTTTTTGATTAATTTGCGTCCAAAAATCCATGTTAACTTGGTAGTATTCCTTTGTGTTTTTAACAACATCGAAACAGACCTCTATAAAAATCTCCATCTTACGCCAAGGATCTTGACTCGCCTCCATCTGAGCAAGCAATATCCTCTCGATATCTCCTGCGACTTTATCAAGCACGCACATCATCAATTCATCTTTATTGAGAAAATAATAATGGATGATGCCTTTACTGACGCCCGCAGTTTTAGCAACATCTTGCATGGAAAAATTGTGGTATCCATGCCTTGTAATGCACTCGACCGTCGCACGAACTATCTGTTCTTTCCGCTCTGTTGCAACATCTGGCTTGGACATAAATAATCCTCACGTTTTTCAAAATCGTCAAATGGGTGAATGCCTTCTTCCAATTCGATGGAGTCATACTTTGGACAAACTATAACATTTTAGTCACCTGTAGTACACGAACGCTGTCTTTATGATATCATAGGGACACATTAAAGTTTAAATAATCGAATGATTTTTTTTGTTGAACTGGATTCATGGTGCCTATCTTTTCACAGCTGAAAATGAGGTCTACACCTAATTCGTTAGTTGTCACCCTCTTTTCGATATACGAATCCTTAAAGTTTTGAGAGGGAAATAATGATTTTCAAATTTGGTCTTTTCACAGCTCTATTTTTTGCTGCTAACGCACTCTGCTCCCAAAAGCTCTTTGCTAATGAGCTGAAGTGGACACATTTTGGACTACGTCCTCTTGGGATGGGAAATGCTTATGTAGCTGTGGCAGACGACTACAATGCTTTATTCTATAACCCTGCTGGACTTGCTCGGTTAAAGACCTGGTCATTTGAGATCATAAATCCACAAATCGGTGTATCGGCCAACACCGTTTCAACAATCAATGACGTTACAGCTCTTTTAAATGGGGGGGCATCTGATTCCTCAGGAAAGTCTTCCGTGCAATCTGCGCTTGAGATATTTGAAACTCTCAGCGGAAAGCCACAATATGTAAATGTTGGATTAACGCCACATTTGGTATTCCCTGGATTTGGTTTTGGAATTGGAACAGATATTGGTGGAAGCTTAGTTGTACATCGGCAAATCTCTGCGGAAGTTGACGCAGGTATTGAGGCGATTATTCCGGTTTCGTACGCCAAGAATTTCCTCGATGATAGACTTAGCATTGGCGCAACAATTAAAGGCGTTTTCAAAGCGGGCGTGGAGCGAGAATTTAGTCTATCCGACATCTCGGCATTTACAAAAAGCAGCTCAACAACCACTTCAACCGATAAAAAACTAAAAGATTACCTAATAAATGGCAAGGGAGTAGGGGCCGATTTGGGGATGTTATTTACACCAGTGAAACCAATGGAGCCAACTCTAGGCGTATCGATCACAGATTTCGGAGGCACACCATTAAAGGCATCATCGTCAGAGTATGGAACTCCAAAACCAAGAGACCCCACCGTAAATACCGGAGTCAGCTTTAAGCCATACAATGAGGGTAAATCTTACTTTTTGACGGCCATCGATGCTCACGGTATCAATCGACCTATGCATTTTTCCAAAAAGTTCAACTTAGGTACTGAATGGGGTTATGGCTCTGTCATAAAAATTCAAGCCGGCTTACACCAAGGCGAGTTTTCAGGGGGTCTTCAATTGGATGCATGGCTACTAGTGCTTCGTTTTGCAACTTATGCGGAACAGCTAGGACCAACTGCGGGCGAAGACAAAAATTTTGTGGATCGCAGATATATCGCTCAACTCAAAATGCTTCTTTAAACCACTTTCCAGAACTTATAAATCTACCAAAATTTGGGAGTAGAAATCGTGAAAATAAAATTTAACTCAGCTTGTCAGCTTAAAAAAACAAACTTAAATAGCCTAATTGCAATTGTATTATTGGCGGCATGCTACATTACCTGCCCAACGAATGCTGTTTTTGCGCAAGACGCAGATAGTTCTTCTGAAGAGTCCGCAAATAGCTCTAATGAAGCCCCCTCAAGTGATGAAGGCACTCCGAAGAAACAAACAGAAAAGTCGAAGCCTGATGCCGATTCCAACTCTGAGCCCACCGAAATTAAAGCCGGTACAGAGCAAGGTTCAGAGGCTGAAGTTGGCGCAAAAAAGGTCGTTTCAGCTTCTAGCAAGAAACTTTCTGATCGGCTTGGGTTAGGAACGGATTTAGGATGGACAACCATGTCGTCGAAAGGTGCCACATGGAATGTTGCGGGCGCATCATCCATATTTGCGGTCTGGCGCAGATCATCAAAAGATACAGGACGGACCTATCTTACCTTTAAATACCTGCCCGTTGCTGGCTCCGTAAAATATGATCAAATCTGGTATGACGCCACAGCACACGGATTTCTCTTCGGAGGGCTCTATTCAATTCCTATGGGTGAAAAAAAGATGGCTCTAAAACTTGGCGGAGATGTCGGTTATATGAAGGTCTACGCGAGGGCCCAAGGACTAGAAACTCTTGATGCTGCTGTCACTTCTGGAAAATTTATCGCTGGATTTGCATCGCGACTTGAATGGACGGTGCTTGAGAAAATGCAATTGGGTCCTTACTTAAACGCTTACGCTGGTACTGCGACCATTTTCCAACTGGGAGCTGCAACGACTCTCATGTTTTGAGCTGACGAAAATGGTCTCCTTAAAAATCGATCTGAAGCACGTATTGCTGAGATTTTTCGTTGAAGCTTGATTCTTGAAATCCAAGAGATCGATAGAGATGTCTGGCGACGAGATTTTCCTTAAAGACACATATTTTTAGTCGACTGATGCCGCGCCCGATCAATAATGATCTGACATCAAGCATAACCTTGCGACCAAGGCCTTTACCTCGCGACACTGGCTCGATAAAAATACTGTAGCCAAACGCTTCAAGGGCATCCATATCCAGTCGGATCCACAAGTAACCTATTATCATCTTCGCACTCTCCACCAATAGCCAAAGATCTGATGAAGACGGTTCGGGCGGAGCATCTCCAACCCGCTGACGCACGGCATCAATAGCCTCTCCGGATGTTTCCGAGCACTCTTGAATGAAATCGTCAAAACTATGTTTGCTATACTGGCGATACTTTTCAGGCGTCATTTCTCTCATTTGAATCTGAGTCTGGTCGACCTTCATGTTCATTTGCCCTCCAAGCAATGGCTTCTATTCTAAGTCACTCTGGAAATTCCAATTGAAAAAATGTTATCTCCAATTTGCTAAGTTCTTTCCGAGCGACTGTAATATCCATTTCAACCATCGAGAACTATTGATTGAATCAAATTTCAACTAAAAGACCGTCATTGGGATTGAGGCTCGATGTTTTGAAAGCATTGCTTTTACAAAAAAACTCCTATTTCAAGTCAAGAAAATATAGTAACTATTCAACATGTTACATTTATTTCAATGAAAGAATCC
>JAPLFV010000013.1 GCA_026390495.1 Pseudomonadota bacterium
AATCAGGATGGTAGCTATGGGAATTCGATTTTTTGCACTTGGAATTATGTCCTTCTTCTTTTACCTGCCTCTTTATGGCAGTGATACTTCTTCAACATGCTTTCCTGTCAAAGTAAATGGAAAGCAGCTTCTATGTTTTTCTACAGGAATCGATTCATTGAATGCAGAAGAAAGAGCAAAGAATGCTGATGAGAAGCTTCAATCTATTATGGACGATTACCGTCTCGATATTGATTCAATTGCTATAACCGAAAAAGGAGGTCTGTATTTTATAACTGCAAGTGACACACCGCTTTTTGCACTAGGACCTCAGGATTTACATGCTGATGGTGAAGTTTCGCCAGGAGACTATTCATTCAAAATATTACGCGAGTTAAAAAATGAGTTGCAGATATCACGGCATTCATTCGACTTCGACACTCTAGGTCGAGGGCTACTCTATTCTACATTGATTACTTTGTTTCTAGTTTTAGCCATTTACCTAATCAACCAGTTTGCAGCCTTCATAAAAAGAAGACTATTAGCCAAAACAGAGACCTATGTTCAAAAGCTAAGAATAAAGAACTATCAATTCATCAGCGCCTACCGCTTAAATCAATTGGCTGGAGGGGTCGTTTGGCTCGCAAGGGCTTTGACTATTTTGTCCCTTCTATATTTTTATGTCCCACTCGTGCTCAGTATGTTTCCAGTAACAGCAAAATTTTCCACAAAAATTGTTTCGATGATCTGGAAACCATTTCAAGAAATATTTTTTGTCATATGGAATTATATTCCAAATATTCTCTATATATTTGCCATTTTCTTGGTAACCCATTACCTGGTGAGGATTTTGAAGTTAATATTCAATGAGATTGAATTGGGAAACTTGCAGTTTTCAAGTTTTCACCCCGAATGGGCTCAACCAACCTTGAAGTTAATCAAATTTCTATTTTATTCACTGGCTTTGGTCATGATGTTTCCATATCTTCCTGGATCGAGGTCCCCGGCCTTTCAAGGCATGTCAGTATTTATTGGTGTTTTGATTTCTTTTGGTTCTGGGTCAGCAATTGCCAATATAATTTCAGGGGTCGTGATTACCTACATGAGACCATTCAAGTTAGGAGACCGAGTCAAAATCTCAGACACAATTGGAGACGTCATTGAGCGAAACTTTCTAATCACTCGCATTAGGACAATCAAGAATGTTGATGTTACGATTCCAAATTCAATGGTTTTAGGTAGCCACATCAACAATTTTAGTGCGCAAGCTAAGAATCAAGGATTGATTTTGAATACTTCAGTAACAATTGGATATTCTGCCCCATGGGCAAAAGTTCACGAATTATTGAAAGAGGCCGCTCGTCGAACAAAACTGATTGCGCAAGAGAAAGAACCATTCATTTTGCAAACTGCTTTAAATGATTTTTATGTTTCTTACGAACTGAATGCGTATACCAATCATGCCAATGAAATGGCTCAAATTTACTCCGATCTCCATCAAAATATTCAAAATACCTTTAATGAAGGCGGAGTCGAGATTATGTCACCGCACTACCATGCTTTAAGAGACGGAGCAGAAACCACAATTCCCAATCTCGCTAAAAATGAATCGCGATAGTCCTATTCAACTAGTTTAAACCATCGAAGCTACATGTGGATCCACCATACTCAAAACCTGTAACTTGATAGTGACATATTCCTCGACCAACTTTTTTACATCGATCTCCAAAGGTAGGTAAGAAGGATGTTTCGCATGTCAAAGTCAATTTCGAAGCAGTTTCCCCGAAAGAAAATGTTTCTGGTCGATACATCATATTTGCGGCAAAAGAACCAATTGCTGGTAACGTACTACTTGCTTTTACAAAACCAACATTATTGCGGGATATAAGCGAAGTTAGTTTTGCACCTATGCCGGTCTTTGCATTTGCATTGCTATATGCCGTAAAGTAAGCATTGCTTGGAATACATTGGGCTGCATTTTTAACATCACAGGAAAATCGTTCCTCAGATTTCGTACATGATATTGTTTCTACGAAGTTGGTCTGGCCATAAATTCCTTCTCCACTCAATACATAAACATCATTTTCCTTTGAAATTTCATTGCCGCCCTGTGCGTAACCTGTTGACAGGACATCATATATCTTTTTTGCCAATGAATTGGAGTCTCCAGAAATAGCAAACTCTGCCATTCGATCTCCAATAGGTTGACAGGCTGGCCCACCTGTAGTTGAGTGACTAGATTTCAAGTTTTCAGAGTTAGATTGTGAGTGTTCATTTGAACATGCTGCGACCAAACTTGTGCAAAAAGCCAATAATGCAATCTTCATATGTTTCATAAAAGCTCCATTTCAAATCCAAAAAGTTGCGCCTTAAAGTCCAACCTTTGGACCTCTAACCCAAATATATTTGCTACGCAGAGAAATGGCTTCACAATTGACCCGAAATGAATGATGAGAAATGATGTGATAGAGAAATCGTCTTTTTTCTAATAAAATCGGCTATTTAATATTTTTGCGGCATCTATGACACGTGCGCAAACGCAGAACGCTGAAGACTCTTTTTGTCACTGGCCCCCCATGAATTCAAATAGCCAACATTCCATAGAATGTTGGCTATTTGATGCATCATTATTTCTGCTACTTAATCTCGAATACCTTTTACATGCAAAACTCAAAAATGAGCTCTGCTTAAAATTCGAAATCTAGATTAGTCAACGTTCCTCCCACCAGTACGTCCTTGGAAATCGACTCACCTTGACTCACAACAGTTAAACGATACATTCCTGGTTCTGTAACTAAGTGATAAACACCGTTTGGCTTAATTTTAAAGGTTCGAAGTGACTTCGAGGTATCTTTCTGACCAGAAAGCAATTCTAAAGAAACTGAGCCATTGTAAAGCTGGCGCCCTTGCTTATCAAAAACACGCCCCCTGATTCCACTTTGGCCAGCGCGATCAAGCATGTAGCCCCATCCAGCACGCATTTTTTCGACAGTGCGCTGTCGCCATTGCGTAAATGATGGTTGGAATCCTTGAGATTTGGAGCTCACTTCGATAACAAATGGCAAGACATCATGTTCAGCATAGGCCCAATCAATATCCCCGCCATCTACACCGTACAAGATCTCCCACGAAGTGCCTGGGGTATAGTAGCCTGAAGCGCCGTCTTTTGGGAGTCGACCTGCCAAAGTCTGTCCAACATTGGCAATTGTTTCATGAATAGGTGTGTGCTCACCTTCACAGCTGTATGGATAAAGAACCAATTCACTGTATGAATGGTAACTGATAGATAGAACCGGCTTAATCTTTGCAATGAGACCCATCAAAGCTTGCGTCTCTGGCTCTGAACCCGCCGATGGCCCGCGATAGGTATCGTCACTTTTGTTACCGCTGGACCCATTGCAAGCGCCCCATTTATAAGGATAGTTCCGATTCACATCCACTCCATGGCCTTCTCTAGTATTCTTGCGCCACATGCTATTGGATGTCCAAACTTTGTTGTTTCCGTCTGGATTTACCATGGGAACAATCCAAATTTCATTTCTATCTACCCAATTCTTGATTTTTGAATTTCTTCCATATTCAGATGTCAATCTACCAATAATGTCGACCGCCACCTCAGTCGTCATTACCTCACGCGCATGATGCATAGCGTTAAAAAACACCACAGGTTCGTCAGATTCAGATTGTTCTACTGAGTCGGAGATTTTGACGGCCCAAATTTCACGCCCTTCATGACTTTTACCAATAGATTCGACTTGCATAAGATCTGGAAATGCCTGCTGAGCTTTGTTGAGAAGCAAAGTCAGCTCGTCATAAGTTGTATAGCCAGCATCAGGTGCCATCAACGGATCAAAGGTCTTTATGCCTTCAATAGATTGCCCCTTTTCAACTCGGAGCATATTGACGACAGAATCATTTACGACCAAATCAATAATTCCCGCGCTGACATCGACACCTGCAATATCGTATCCCTTAGCAATAAACTCTTTTAGGTCAGCTTTAAAGTCTTTGGATTTCACAGAAACTATGTGAGAGTTAATCTCCGCTCCATTATTCAACTTTCCGTGACCCAAAGAGTAGGATGCCTGTACAGCAAATATAATTGCGCAAATACCCAACCTGAAATAATTCTGGTTCATAGTCCGATCCCTTTCGTTGAATGTGCTCTTTCTCTATTCTAGGAATGTTTTGCCTATGGCGTCAAATTTCGTAGCTACTTTTTTGCGTCATCAACTAAATGGCGGTCTTCGTTACAAGATTTTTCATCAATTTTTGTATTTTTATGTTTATACTTCTAACGGCCAAATTGATTGACCAGCTTAACAAAACATTTTGGCAAATATTCCAATTCACTTCTTTGCTGGAAAAAACATGGAACAGACTCTTCATAAAATCGCCGCAATTGAAAATTTAATTTTCATAGGTGCTGCCAGCTTGGATTTAAAGTTGGACCACAAAAGGTATACGGAATGGCTGTCCAACGGTAAAAACGCCGGCATGAAGTATTTAGAAGAGAATGTGGAAGTTCGCTCCAACCCAAATTTACTTTTGGCACAAACAAAATCGGTTCTTGTATTTGGCATGCCCTATTATCAAGGCGACAAATGGACAAGACCAGGTTTCAAGACTCCCAGAATTGCAATGTATGCTCGACTCAAGGACTATCATAAGCTAATAAAGAAGAAGCTTGATTTAATTGTCGACAAACTTTGCGCTTCGAATGAGTCCTGGAGACGATCTGATTTTAGGGTTGCTGTCGATACCTTGCCATTGCTAGAACGAGCTCTTGCAAATAATACAAAAACGGGATTTATCGGGAAAAATACCTGCTATATTCACCCTCGAAAAGGCAGTTTCCTCCTCTTGGGTGAGATTCTATCGACACATGATTTCAGTCACCATTCCGTGGCCCAACGAATGCTCTAAGCCAAGATTATCAGATTGATGCAAATCTCTGCCTTTCATACTGGACGATTGAAAATCGAGAAACCATTCCAGAAAAATTTTGGTACTGGATAAAAGACTACATTTTTGGTTGTGATATCTGTCAACTAGTATGCCCTTGGAATCGCAACAAACCAGTTGAGCCATTCCTCGATGGACTGAAGCGAATCCCGCAAGAGACTGATGCATATGACATTGCGACTATGACGCAAAGCCGATACGAGGAGTTGTTTTCTGCTACACCAGCAACCAGAGCTAAACGAACGGGACTCCAAAGAAATGCATTAATCTCTCTCTTAATGCGCCGAGACCCAAGGCTTTTGAGCGCAATTGACACCTGCAAAGCTGAAGCGATACCAATGATCTTAGCTACCATCGATCAGATTGAGCGCCATTCCGATTTTATGACCATTAAAAACCTACCACGTTAAACACATTCACAACTTTCAAGGTATTATTCAATACAATCAGTACCAATAGTACTCTCTTAGTTCGGTCGTTAAAGAAATCCCTACTAATGTCGATTCATAGTTGTTGGCCACTTCAATGAATCATCAGTAAAGTCAAACCTTGGGATTTTAAACATGCGTTTCGCCTTCCTACCCCTTATATTTTTGCATTTTTCTTGTAAAACAATTTCCAAGCAATCCGATGATTTTAAGTCCAATCAAATTGACGAATTTGAGCAAATCTCTTGTCGGATGAAGCTTGAAAAAGACCAGATTCTCAACATCAATGTTTACCCAGCGATCTCCGTGATCAAAGGTGGATTCAACACCCAATCTCCTGATCACACCGACGAGAATTTCTCCAGCTCATCGGACGAAAACTTTTCAGTTGCATGGGACATTCAACCTCGGGATCAATCAACTCAATCGGAACAAAGACAAATTCAAGTCACCACAAAAGATAAAACTGCTAGGTTCGAGATTAATAAAATGAATGTCTCTTTAAACTTTGCAAATCCACCACAAATTACGATTCAGGGACTGACAGATCGATGTTCTAAGATACTAAAGGCAAATTCCGTCGCATCAAAAAAACCAAGTTGCAATGCAATTGGCACAGCTGCTCAAGGCTGGTATGTCGATGGTAAACTAATAAAGCATTCAAGTGATTGCCACCTTAAAGAGCTAGCATGCGGAACTTTGCGCAAGGAAGGCTGGATGATTTTCGATCGAAGCCAGCTAGTTGAAATAGACTCCAAAAACTGTGCCTGGGAAAGAGAAATGCCAGCCTGCGATGTAAAGTCCTCTGTGAAGGGTTGGTATCAGTATTCTAAGCTGGTTGCTCGAGATGATTTCTGCGACTTTAAATCAATTCAATGTATTGAAGGAAATAGAGGCACGACTTGGCACACATTCATTAGACGTAGCCCTCAATTCTTTGCTTCGGCTACATGCAAATCCGACTCTGGCAAACAAATGCAAGCTTCTAAACCGGGAAGAATTCCTAACTAGTTGGTGGAGCGAAACGCCAGTGACGCGTCCTGAAAGGCGAAAGCCTTGAAGGATCTCAGGGCTCAGTAGATAAAATCAATTCAATCCTCGAATTGTCTATCTATACTATTAAGTTCTGAGCATTCACGCCAAAACGGTATGATCTGTTCAAGAAGGAGTTTAGATTGATCTAACGACAATTGAACAGCTTTATCGCTCAACGCTTGACTCGGTTGTGAATGTACTTCCAGGAAAAATCCGGAAAGGTAACCTGTTGCCGTAGATGCCCGCGCCAATGTCGGGGCGAATTTTCGTTGCCCTGAGCTCGATTTTCCATCTGCGGCAGCCCCAGGAAGCATTGTTGAATGAGTGATGTCAAATATGATTGGCACATTATTCTCGGCCATAATAGGGAAAGACCGGGGGTCAACGACCAAATTTCCATACCCAAAACTCGCCCCCCTTTCAGTCAGCATCATTTTCATGGGCAGAGATTTTTCATCGGCTGTTTGTTTCGCTTTTAACACAATGTTTTTTGCATCGCCTGGCGCTAAAAACTGGCCTTTCTTCACATTGACCAATCGGCCCGTTTCAACTGCAGCAATCAAAAGATCGGTTTGTCTGCACAGAAACGCCGGTATTTGCAAAACGTCAACAACGCCGCTCACTGCTTTTGCTTGCCAGGATTCGTGAATATCTGTCAGCACTTTAAATCCATACTTAGCTTTCAAAGTCGTGAACCAAGCCAAGGTCTGATCGATTCCTGGACCACGGAAATTATCAATTGAAGTACGGTTTGCCTTGTCAAAACTGGACTTAAACACCAAGTCAAAACTCAATTTCTTCGACAAGTTGTATAAATGTTCCGCAACTGTAGATAAAAGTTCAAAAGATTCTGCACAACATGGACCCGCAATTACAATAGGCCTAGTAATATCTGAGCGTTGCATCTATAGTACCTCCTGCTTCAGTCATGTATATCATGATCGAGTCTAAATCTCCTTGACTAAATAAGTACTGAGATTTAGAAATGGAATCCGTTTTTCAGACCAGAGGCTCTTTAGCTCAGTCGGTAGAGCAGTGGATTGAAAATCCACGTGTCCCCAGTTCGATTCTGGGAGGAGCCACCACTTTGGTCCCATTATGTGTTGAATTCAAACCAAAATCTTAGAGGGTCAATCCCATGGAAACATTCATCACCGTCATTCACGTTGTCGTCGCTCTATTCATGATCCTTGTGGTTTTGATCCAGGGTGGAAATGCTGGTGGAGTCGGAGCTGCGTTTGGCGGAGGGAATTCCTCCGGATTATTTGGCGCAGGTGGAGCAAACACCTTCTTGACACGTTTAACATACGGTGCCGCGGCCCTTTTTATGATTACATCCATCATGCTCACTGTTTTACAAAGCCAATCTAATAAAACTGGCCTTATGAAGAAATTGGAAGCTACAAGCGCGCCGTCTGCGATTCCGGCTCCAGCACCCGTTGCTGATCCAAATGCAGGCACAAGCAATACAACAGCTCCAGGTACTGCTGCACCTGCCGCAAATGCACCTGCTCCAAATCAACCAACTGCTCCAGCTGGGCAGTAAATAGCCTCAAGACCCTTGGTTGATCGTGTTTTTATGCGATGGTGGTGGAATTGGTAGACACGCATGTTTGAGGGGCATGTGTCGCAAGACGTGCGGGTTCAAGTCCCGCCCATCGCACCATATTTTCTTTCAACAGTAAATTCTATAAAATTATTAATTGAACGAAATCTCAAACTATATTCTCTAGGTCGACTCTAATATCGACGGTTTGAGGATTAAATTCTCTGTTCACTGCCTTCAAAAGTAGGCTTACTGTATCCAATCGAATCCAATGGCTTGAAGCGACGTTTGATAAGCCACCCTCAGAAAAATTCAATGGACAAACATCTTGAGCAAACTCTGCGCTATTCTCAGTTTCATTGGACGAGGATGGGACTAAAGTAGGCGCACCGTGGCTGCGACAAACTATAGGTCTTGCCTCATAAATGCTACAAGACCCCTCCTCATTCAAAAATCCACAATACTCTTTGCCAAAATATTTATTCGCCAAAGCTTCCTTTACTCCTTTGACTTTCGATGGATTGCGCTTTAACCAAAATTCAATAAATTTCGCCTCAACACTCGAAACCGTTAAGCCAGATTTGCAACAGCCGTAACAGCCAGCCTGACACTGAAAAGAATTGCGATATCGCTCAAAGATCTGAGCAAATTTATCGTCTATTTTGCCGATCAGTTGCGAGTAATTTACAAATTCGGTACCATTATTCATTGTGTTCAAACATCCAAAAATCGTGAGCTTAAATATTTCAGAATTCCTCAAAACTATATCATATATTCTGCTTGCCAGCTTCGTTTTCGTCGCCGGAACGTTATTGGCGAAGCATCTGGGTATTAGCTGTGCTGAATGGAAGACAAGAATCTTTCACTTGGGAATTTTGGGACTTGTGTCAATGGTAACAATATCAATTATTTTTATTCTGATTGGCGTTCCAAATCAATTCCTAGCTTTTATTGTTGGGATGTTAACAAATTCATTTACAGGTTCTTTTATTTTAACCTTGGGCACTGTAATTATTTGCACAATAGCTTTCAAATTTGGTCAGCATGCAAAAGTAAAACCAAAACTAGGATCGTTCATTTCAACTATTTTTTTCCGCTTTAGTAAAACGAATCCCTTTGACGATACCGTTGATAACAAGCCAGCCTTCGACATTTTAGCCACCTCGATACAGAAGTCGTCAAGTCCCTTGAGCTGGACGTGCGCTTACTGCGGTCTACAAATGTACAAAGCGCCAATACTTTCAATTCTGAGTGCGATATTTATCAGTACTCTGCCGATTTCGATTGTTTATGGTTTTGCAGGAGACTCTGTAGGTTGCGCTCTAAATGACTTCACACTGGGATTGAAAACATCTAGTTATACAATTCCTGCATTGGCTAGTACTTTTTTAGTTGCCTTCTATGAATTTTATTCTAAAAGGAATTATTCGAAATGAACAATCAAGATAGAAGAAATCAATCTCGATGTCCCAAATGTCAAGGCCCAGCAATTGCAGATTCAAGTTATCCGGATGGAGTCAGGTGTAGAACCTCGATCTGTAGTCACAATCACAAGAGCAAAACATGTCCTCGGTGCAAGTCAAACAACCCCAGCGAAGTTTCCTTAAAGGGAAAATCTTGGCAATTTACTTGCTCTGAATGCTCCATGTCTTGGAATGAGTCATTTTAAGCTAATATGATGCTTTGAGTCACCACTTTCTCTCGAAATTTACCATTCTTCCACGATCCAATGTCATCACAACATTTGCGCTTACAATTGTGGACGGTCTATGTGCGACGACAATTCGAGTCTTATTCTGAAGTACCAGTTCCAATGCCCTCATAATTTTTAACTCAGACTCGGGGTCAACACTACTAGTAGCCTCATCCATCACAATAATAGGCCGATCTTGAACGATAGCCCTAGCCATACAAATTAATTGCCGTTGTCCTGTAGATAAATTGGATCCTCGTTCCTCTATATTGTACCTTAAACATGCAGAAGCACTTGATTCCAACGACCGAACCCAATTTGCTAAACCAACTTGTTCTAATGCAAACCAAATCATCTCATCACTATGAGAGCTATTCATCGTAATATTGAAGCGCAGTGGGCCACGAAACAATACTGGATCCTGAGGAATAAACGATAGCATGGATCGATATTGGGACAATGACAAGATCCCTGTTGCGCCACTGGTGCTGACAAGACCAGGTCCTAGATCGACCTTCTTACCGCCCAATTCTATTCCTCCTGTATCAAACGGATACAAAAAAAACAGTGCTTGAAGCAGCGAAGATTTACCACATCCTGTTTTACCAACAATCGCAAAATGATCATTAATTCTAACTTCAAAGGTCAAATGATCGAGAGCCAACGGCATATCTTCTCGATAACGCAAACTTAGATCTCGTACCAATAACTCATAACTATTGATGTCGATAGGCCCATCAACCCTAGATCCAGCGTTATTACTTTGATGAAGATTATTCACAAAAAATTTCGCAACGTCCGGCATTCTATTTCCAGGCTCTATTGGCTTCCTTAAATAGTCATTCATTCGCTCCACACCGGTAAGCGCTTCCTCCAAATTAGCTAACCATTCAAAAAACTGTTGAATGGTATTTGACGCAAGTAGAATGAATGTCACAACGGCTCCAACTGAGCCAATTGATACAATCTGATGTCTGATAAGAAATATTGAAAATAGAATGGTTAAACTCAATACGACAGCGGTTACAATCGCCATTTGAAAACTATAAGTGAACATAGAAACAGATAACTTAAACTTTGACTTTACAACATCACCGTAATACTCATTAAACTTTCTGGAAAAACTAGGAATTTTTCCATAAGCTCTAATGGGCACAACCCCCTGAACTGTCTCAGCAAAATGAGCAAATGCTGGACTTCGGCTCCAAGAAAGATTTCGACGAAACTGTCGCAAATGATGATTCGATTGCCTGTGTACAATATAATTGAAACAAACCAGAAGCAAAAGAACAGGCAAATACCAAACACTTAATGTTAGCATTAAAATCGATATGGCAAACAAATCAAACACCAAGCAAAGAAACTCACCTAAGGGACCGCCAGCCATTCTAAAGATAGCTCCATAGTCACTACTAAAACGGCTAATGATTCGCCCCACGGGATTTGTATCAAAAAAACTAATTGGCAATCGCGATGTCCGATAAGTCACTTCATCATAAAGGAGTGATACTGCTCTAGCTCCTGTTCTAGAAATCATAATGCGAAAATAAGTATTCAAAATAAATCCAATGACAACCACCGAACATAACGTTTGAAAATAAACATTTGCAAACAAACTTTGACTTTTAGAAACTAAGTCTGGGTTTACAAATTGAGAATCCACCCATTTTCCAATAATATTCGCACTGGATAGTAATAAAACTCGCCCGATAATCCCAACCAAAAAAAGGAAAATTAGAAATCCTTTATAGGATTTAAAGCTTTCAAAAATTGTTTCAAAAACTTGTTTCGAATAAGCACCTTCAAATTCAGCTTCGGTACTTAAGAATTTTCTACTACTTTGATTCATCAGATTCCTCAATTCCCTGCATTTGCATTAATTTCCCATTCTGCAGCTGAAAAATCCGATCCGCATAGACGAGTGAACTAAGTCTATGCGTTACCAATATTCTAGTTTTAGCCTTCCAAGCACCACAAATTAGTCTATCCAAAATTATTTGTTCGGTTCCAGGATCAATGGCACTCAAACAATCGTCCAATAATATAATATCTCTGTCATGGTAGTGTGCTCGAGCCATTCCAATTCTCTGCCGCTGTCCACCAGATAAATTGACACCCCGCTCTCCAACCTCAGTCAAAAGACCCTCTGACATTCCTTCTACAACAGGATCAAAAGCGGCAATTTTTAACGAATCCATTGCTCTCTCTTGCACTCTCATACCAAACTGATAATCCAAAACTACATTCTCTCCCAATGAAGCGCTCATAGTAAAACCATCTTGAGGGATGTAACAATAGTGGCTCCTCACTTCAGATCTTGACGATTCAGGTCCCACTGATTTGTCATGCAAGATATATTTCTTAAATTGCCCCTCATTCTCCAGTAACATTGCCTGTAAAAATTGGGTCTTTCCACTTCCAACATCTCCAACTATCACAATAAATTCAGATCGCTTAATGCTAATCGAAATATCGGTTAAAATCTGCTTTGAACCGTAACTAAGGCTCAGGTTCGCTATCTCTATTGCAGTATTACTGAGTCCCTGACTCTGAGAGTTTGAGCTCGAAGTCAAATTGCCTTGCTGCCCAGATTCTTGTTCTATCAAGAAGTAATTCTGAAGCCTCCGACAGGAGGTCAAACCATCCATAAAAATCACGTAATTCCATGGAGTATTGCGAATAGGCCGACTTACAAAGACTCCAAAAATCCAAAACAAAGTAAAAATTTCAGATCCATTGAGAACTCGCTCCGAAGTCGAAAAGTGGAAAAATACTGCAAAAAGAGTCATTGAAATCGGCGCTACCTGCGCAATAGAATTCATGGTCGATCCATTCGTAACCATTTTTAATCGATTTTCAGTTTCAATGACTCGGCTTTGATGAATCCGACTCTCAAACGCGTCAGTCCAGCCTAAAATTCTAATAATTCGAATATTCTGAAGCCATTCATTAACAATTGCCAAACGATTAGCGGCCAACTGCTTAAACATATAAAAGAAATTCGACTGTCTCACACTCAGTCCAAGCATAAGTCCCAATACAATAAAGATTGAAATCAAAGAAGAAGTGATCGGCACGTCCAGAACAGTCCACACAAAAATGGGGGCAAGAATCAAGGGTACAGTAGAAAGGAAAAATTGTACCAAGAACTCTTCAACAAGCATGGCGGCTGCGGCAACATCCTGGGAAAAATAACTTACAATCTCGCCAACTGTTTTCTTAGAACGCCCTACCGATGAAAGGTGTAATGTATGCCGATACAAGGCCCTTGAGAGGTGGAGTGAAACTAATCCAGCTTCTCTTGCCGCAAAAGATTTTGCAAACAGCGTAAATAAATTGGTCGCAAAAGCTGCGGCAAAAACTATACCGACATAAATCAGTGGCATCGAAATCACAAAAGAAGTTGTAGAAAGCGTATCCAAAAGTTTTTTTTGAAACCAAGTTTGACCCAATCCAAGTATTGAAGAAATGAAAGCAAATACAAAAATTAGAACACGATATTTTATCCTAAACTTTAGGATCGAAGTAACCATTCCTTTTCGTAAATTACTGGGAGCAAAAACACTATAGCTTCTGTCAAAAGTATCAGATATTTCTGTATTAAAACAATATTCAGAAAGCCTTTCGACCAAATGATAGA
>JAPLFV010000165.1 GCA_026390495.1 Pseudomonadota bacterium
GAGGGATACAACAACGTCGCAAAGCTAATAAAAAAGAGAGCTTACGGATACAGGTCTTTCGAAAATTATAGACTTAGGTTATTAAACGCTTGTGCCTGAAGGGTTCTGACAGGGACCCACCATGAAGTGAGAAGAAAGAAAGTTTGTTAAGGGGCCATCGAAAGGCCCCTTGACCGGAGTTTGAGGCAGAGCCTCAAAAAGAATGGCGATCCCGGCAGGATTCGAACCTGCGACCACCGGATTAGAAATCCGGTGCTCTATCCAGCTGAGCTACGAGACCGTATAAAGAAGCGAGGGCAGATACTATACCTGTTCGTCGGAAAAGTCACGCACCTGTTCAAGAAGTTTTAATAGAAAAGGATGATCATTGGCAGGAGCCAACTTCAGTAAATTTAAATACCGGTCCGCCAAGGCATGCTCAACACCTCGAAGGCTTGCGTCTAGAATAGGTTCATTCATAGGTGATGGAAGCCATTTTGAGGCACGGGCGGCAAACGTAGAGGCCACTGCGGTAAACGTAGCGGGGTCACTATCGGGCAAACCTCGTTGAGAAAAGATCAACCGCACGAGCTGACGCTGAGCTTCAAGATGCGCCTTTGTACGAAAGCTTATCTCGTCATGGCGCAATTTTGATTTTCGAATTTTAACCGCATACAATCCGACGACTGCTTTCTCGAGCTGAAGAGTTCGGTTTAATGCGTGGACATATGGTGAGTCATTATAGGTGAACCCGCCGTTTTGGCCGACAAAAGACTGATTTGCAAACGACAAAAGCGTCGCAGAACGTCCTCCTTGGTTAAACATTGGTATCATATTTATGCCTCTCCTTGAGGTCATTGTAAGCAATTTTGACAAATATTTCAATAATCATAAATATGCATAAAATATTTTAAGCCGGCCAAGGTGAGTCTTGGCAAGATCCCGCCGGCATGCCCCTGCGAAAGGATTAAAGGCAACGCACCAATTTATCAAAAACGATAGCCAATTCCGAAGTGTAGGACAGGCAACAATGCCTTTGAAAAGGTCTCTAGCTCGGTCACTGCCTTTTCAGATACGTCTTTTTCTGCTTTGGTCTTCATATCAGCCAACGCCCCTGAAACTTCCTGCGGGACCCCATCCACATCAACAATATTGGCCTCTACATCAACTTTATAGGTGTTCGAAACAGCCTTTGAAACACCAAGGTCTAACAAAATCGACCAGTTATCACCGGTTTTCCAATTCCAACCTGTGGATGCGGATAAAATTGTGGAGTTTACCTTGGCATCGGCGTTCACTCGAAGGCGATTCCTGGTTTGTAGAGCCTGCTGAATATTGCCGCAAGGGGGCTCCTTGATTGCTTCGGCTATCGTGCAGACCCTCAATTGGGATTCTGCTTCACCTTTCAGACCAATCTGACGATATCCGGCGACTGATTGAATAAACCAAGCACCTTTTAGAGGTCGAACCGCCACACCAATGCCTAAATGAGGTCCCCATGCTGCATCAAATTTCGCGTCAAAGGCCGTGTAGGCTGCGGCTAATGTATTAGACTTGTCGCTCTTGATAACGTCACTTGGCATTTCAACTGTAATCTCAAATGGAATTCCCGGTGACATAAAGAGACTCAAATCAATCATCGAATTGACCTCTCTTGAAATATCAAGTCGTACTAATTCGGGTAAACCAATGGCCAGTCCGACTGTCCAAGGGAGATCACTATCGCGATGAGACCGCTTCTTTTGAGAGGTCTCCTCTTGTCTTGATTCCATAGAATAGCGCGGCATGGATTTTAATTTTGCGCGGCCACCTGCCTCCCAACTTGGAGGAAGATTGCTATCAGATTTGACAGCCTGAGCCTTCTCATAAAACGCGAGAGCAAACATCACAAAGATATAATGGACAATTGAATTTTTCTTCATACTTTTATTGTTACACAAAATTGAGTTCGATCAAAATTATGTTAGAATGCCATAGATTGATTTTTTAAAGACTACTCCTTTAAATTTAATTCAAGTAGTTCTCAAGTTTGTAAAGAGGATAATACTGTGACAGAAGCATCAACGGAATCACACACCAATGAACGAGTCTTTTTACACGATATTTGCAACGCACTCGCCGTGGTGCAAGGTAGTTTGCACATTGTCATATTCAAAGGAAAAAAAGTTCCTCCTGCTATCACCTTTGAACAGGCCATCGAACGCCTTCAAAAAGGCCTGGAAGCGGTGGAGAAGCTCAACACCTTGGTCAGTGCAAGGCGCGACTACGTAGTAAAAGAGGCAGAATCTACGAAATAATGAATCGGCGCGAAACTTTATTTCACGCCGATTCGATTGTCACTTAGGAATGAAACGAAGCTCATTCATAGATCAAGAAATATTCTCAATCTTTAAATCGAACCTGTTATGCCAAAATTTATTTTTTGCTCATTTACAGTTTGATCGCCTTTAGCCTGAGTTGTCTTTGCTTGATCAATTGAGAAAATCGCGTGCAATCTGATGCTGCTATCCCATGCATACTCGGCACCTAATGCATATGCAGTGCGGGCCAAATCACCTTCGTTTTTATCAGCGCCCTTTTTATCGGTATCTACAACAGCTTTCAAGTAAGGAACAGCGCCAGAAATCTCTGGAAGTCTTGACTGAATCAAAAAGGAAGCTGCGTTTTTATCTTTGGATGTGTCGTCATCTTTTAGTTTGTGATTCTTAACAGTGGCATACTCAATGTCGGTAGTTGATCCAGCAACCGCCACTTTTAGACCTAGTCCCATATGAGTTTGGTAAACTTTATCATAATTTACAGCTGTCGTGGATTTATCGGCGTTTGTCAAAGTACCCTTTGAATTTGCAGTTCTGACCATCGCGTAGGTTGCAATCGGTCGAAGCATTTTGTCCATAAAATTGCCTCGATACTGAAGAGAGGTCGTTAGGCCACCAGAGCTTTTCTCAAATGTCACGCCAGCGGGTGTTGCACCTTGTAACACTTGTAAATAGAACCACTGATCTTCAATCCCACCTTTAACCTCAACTCCTGGTTGAGCGACAATCCCATATTTACTGACGTTCGCATAAATATACTGCTCGGTAGAGCTATAGTCCCATTCCCAAGCTAAATCACGAGCATCAAAAAAACCCGCCACTAAGGAGCATTCTTTACTAAATTTATGCTCGATGAATGCGTACTTTAACTCGTTTTTTTCCAAATAGTATTTAAGCCTCAGTTCATCATTGCCTTTTGTACCAATCAACTCAAGCTGCGCCCTTTTAACTGCAACGCTGGATGATTTAGCTATAGTTGCATCGCCTTCGCCAACTTTGGTTGACTTCGAAGATTGCGCTGCATCAACTCTTGCTTTGCCCTTAATTTTCCATTTCGTGGCTGAAGACGATTCGCTTGGTGCCGATCCACCAACTGCCGCGGAGGGAGTGGTAGCATCCATGGCGTCTGCGCCTAATGCAATACTTGAGCCAATAGTTGATAATGCGCTCACGGCCAAAATTAATGTCCTCATTTCAATCCTCCTGCTAAATATTTTTACGAAAATCTTCTTTAAATTGATTTGAAAATTCATAATTTATGAATTGATTTCACGAATCATGTCACTGGAGACAGCTGATCAGAAATGTGCTGCCTATAAGACCCAATTGCTTCAACTGGGTCAACATGAAACTTCACCGTCAAAGATTTAATTTTTTATTTGTTTTTTGAAAATCGCTCAATAAATCCGCAAGTTTTACATAAAGTCTCAACAAGCCGGCCTTGTTTAAAACCTTTCAGCATATTTTGGGCACGCTCACTCTGCAATATATCGTCTATTTTTTGATCAAATATATTTCCAAGAGGAATGTCCCTGTTGTGATCGAGACAGCAAGGCACGACACTGCCATCAGCATGGATTCCAATGTGATTCGTCAAAGCCTTACAGGTACCTCTTTCCTGAAGAATCTCATTTTGCATTGATGGCCAAACAAAACGGCTGTCAAAATGGAGGTAAAGCCTACCTTTTATTCGCCAGTTCTTCTTTCGGCGAAGATCCACATTGACGTCGGTCCAATCAAATTCAAAAAAATCACTTAAAAGTTTGCGCATTGCTCTGTTGCGATCGGTTTGATGGGACTCAGTTCCATCGAGATCCCACAGTCTCAAGTTAATATAAAGATCTGGTCGCTCTATTAACGCTCTTTCAACAAATCTTAGGATACGCTCAAGATATAGTTTTGGATCTTGGTTGGGAAAATTTGCCTCAAAGCTATGAAGTGAAAACGAAACCTGACGAACAATCGGGGATAAAAGATCTTTAGGGCGTTCGCCTACAAGAAGCACCCCGTTAGTCACCACATTTACAGGTATCTGAACTCGGGTTGCAGCCGCGAGAATGTTTGCAAAATCTGGATGTCCAAGCGGCTCTCCGAGCAAATGCAATACAATTTCTTTGGTCAAGGGAGCAACACTTCGAGCGACGACCTCGAAATTTTCGGCCGACATTACCTGTTTTTCTCGCTCAACGGCAGGGCAAAAACTACACTTTAAATTGCAGATGTTGCTAATTTCAATATTGATGCGGTCAAAGGAGAAATTCATTTTACAAACATTTCAAAATTACAATTTTAACAATTCAATGAGGCAGAATTTCCTATTTGTGCTTAAACACATGCACACCATCCCAGTTTTCAATTCTAGGTAAACTTATCATATCGGCGATTCTTTCCAAAAACATCGTGGCTGGCCCGTCGCTTGGTCGGATCTTTAGAGCATTCATAAAATTGGCTTTCGCCTTTTCCCAATCTTGATCTCGGTAGGCCGCAAGGCCCAGAGAAAACTCCCCGATCAAATCTTTTAGCAGAGTTTCATTGGGCAATATCATCGGATGAATGAGCTCAAAAATACGGACCGGGTCTCGTTTGCCTTTTACCACAATCACATCTAACTCGCGAAGTAAGTAGCGTTTTGGGTCTTGAAGCTTCGCGACCGTATACTCGCTCACTATGGAGCGCACACCATATTCCTTGGTGATCGATTCTAATCTGGCGCCTAAGTTCACGGAGTCACCCATCACAGTATAAGCAAACCTTTCAGCGGATCCCATGTTTCCTACCGACATCATTCCAGTGTTTAGACCACAGCCGATGTCAATAACTGGAAATCCTTTTTTAGGAAACTCTTGGCGAATCACTTCAAGACGTTCCATCATAATTAACACACTTTGTGCGGCCACATCCGCTTGATCTGGTCGATCGACTGGGGCTCCCCAAAATGCCATGATGGCATCACCAATGTATTTGTCCAAAACGCCACCAGAACGTAAGACCACGTCCGTCATCGGCGACAAATAGTCATTCATCAGTTCGCAAAGTTTATCCGGAGGCAATCCCTCAGAAATCGTCGTAAAACCTCGAACATCGGAAAAGAAAACGGTGCACTCGCGGCGATCCCCACCCAGCTTGAGTTTCGTTGGATCTTCGAGGACCTGATTCATGACATCTGGAGATAGATAGTGCTGGAAGGCACCTTTTACTTTCTTTTTCTCTCGCTCTTCAGTGAAATATTTATAAAGAGTCACAGCCATAAATAATCCGGTAATCTGAATATAGGGCATCCCCATATAGACCCAAACGCCTTTTGAAAACCAAAGATATTTATCGATTTGATAGTACGCAACATAAATAATAATCGCACTTGCTGCAGACAGCAGCGCACTGCTAAACGATAAGACGAGTGAAAACACAACTCCGATAATCACAACGATGATAATTTCTGTTCGGTAAATTTCTGCTGGCCTTTTGAAAAAACGCTGACTCACAATATTATCAATCGTAGCCGCATGGTGTTCAACGCCGTTGAAGGTTGATTCAAATGGGTTCGCTCGCATATCGTTAATCGCCATGGCTGTAGGTCCCATCATCAAACTAATGCCCTTTAGACGCTTTCGCTCCTTGTCGGTGAATTTATCATCATAGGCATCAGCCAAACTAAAGGTAGGAATCGTCATCGATCCACCCAAATGGTTTAACATGACTCGACCTTCACCAGCTGGATCCATAGGTATCTTAATCACATCTTTATCATCGTCGGGATTGACGAGCATAATTTCTTCGACACCCACACGATCAAACACGGTCACAATCTCACGCCCAGTCATGCTGGCCGCCATTTTAAGGGACATGGACGGCATTAAATTTCCATCTGTATTCTTAACTAAACTAACCCACCTGACCACTGAGTCGGCATCCAAATCATTATTAAAATATCCAAAATGTGGAGATGCCGATGATAAAAACTCCGTGTTACCAACGACTGCCAAAGTCTTTAAGCTTGAATACTGCCCGAGTTCAAAGCCATCAGGCATGATCACGGCTTGAATCGCCGATTCAAGCATTTGAGGTAACGTCGTAAATTTGTTTTGCCCAAGACTAGCGACTGAGTCTCGATCGTCGGAGCCATAATACATGTACCCCATTACTATTTTTTCGTATTGTTTTATAGTGCGAGCAATGGATTCATCGGCAAGGCCGGCTTTCTGCAAATTTTCGATCTTGGCCCAGGCTTCTTCCGCTAACGCAGGATTTTTTTGGAGTGCCGCCGCTTTTAATGACTTAATCTGCTCCAATGAATCACTCAGCAAGGTCCTCTCTGGTTTATCCCAAACAACGTCGAATCCAATCCATTCAACTCCGCTTTTCTTTAAATTGGTAAAAGCCTTTTCATAAATTCCACGACTAAAAGGCCAACGTCCAAACTTTTGGATCGATTTTTCATCTAAACCTAAGACACCAATTTTATTACTGGCCTTTACCGGCCCTCGCAAAACAAAACGCATGTCGAGCAATTTGTTTTCTAGCGTATAAAAAACTTGGCCAAAACTACCCAATTTTTGAGCGTAATAGGACCAAAGAAAGCCCACCATAATGCCATTTAGAGCTAGGCAAATGAGTAAAACTTTTGATGCTTTTTTGAGTCTTGAAAGGAGTGACTCACCCTTCGCTTGTGCGGCCATAGGCTAACGACTCATCTGATAGGATGAAATATGGGCATTGGCCTGAAACCAATTTGTTTTTTCGAAAATCTTGGTTTGCACTCTCCTACATGTTACTGGCGAGGGTCGAAATCCTTGGCCCGGAGAGAATATAATGTTTTCAGTCAATTCCTTACCATAGATATGGACTGAAATTGCCGGCAGATCACCTTCCTGGGCCACAACGTGAACATCATCATCGGGTGGAATCACAAAGGCGAGCTCGCCTGCGTTTAACACGCTGCAGCTCAGCTCTATAGGATTCTTTTGACAATAGGTATAAGTGGTCACGCGAACGCTATTTTTGATGATCGCCTCTACTCCCCAAGTTCCATGGGCATGGATCGGGGTTTTGTCACCCTTGCCCCAAACGAGCATCATGACAACAAATCCGTACCTGCTATCCTTGTACAGCATATATCGACCGGGCTCCCAGTCTTGATCACAAAGCTCTTGCTGAAAATTAGGCATAAAATCGCGGGTTGCATCAAGAATTGCATTCAACTGAACTTTGTCAACTTTGCCTTTAGCCAAGATGCTCTGAATACGTTCTACGAGATTACAAGTCACAGTTCACTCCTTGATGACGTGTTTTTGTCCTTATTAAACAATGATACCACTTTAAACTGCTCGGCGTCGACGATACCAAAATCTGTTATTTTTAAACTCGGGATTACCGGTAGCGCCAAAAAAGAAAGTTGCAAAAACGGTTCGTGCAAAACGCATCCAACATCACGGGCCATGCTCTTAAGTTTTCTCAGACTTTGACTGACAGTGGCAGGTTCCGCGTCTGTCATGAGTCCACCAACTGGCAGACTCAAGCTTGAAGTCTGACCATTTTCGTCAACAACCACAATTCCACCGTCAATCCGATGAAGCTCTTGAACAGCCTTAGCCATCAGTTCATCAGATGACCCCGTAACAATGATATTGTGACAATCGTGATTGATCGATGTAGCAACAGCACCCGACTTTATGCCAAATCCACGAACAAACCCGATACCAACCCTTTTCGTCGCGTGGTGCCTCTCCAATACTGCAATTTTTATGATATCATGATTGAGGTCATTGTTTAGTTTGCCTTCGACGCAGGCAACAGGATGCCTTTCTTTATCTGTTAAAATCTGTCCTGGCCTGACTCCAATCACCAAAACTTCAACCAACTTTTCGGTCAAGATTCCTGACTTTATCGAAAAAAGCTCTGGCGAAAAATTTGAGTATCCGGTGTTTAGATTTTTTTTATTTACAGGCTCACCTGAAAAAAGTGAACGCTGAGGGGTAGGCGCTTCCTTGTCACAAAGGACACCCTCTGTAACAGAGCGACCATTCTTGAGCACTTGGCAGATCCTAAACCCGGAAGCCCAATGATCTATTTTATTTAGCTCAATCAATACCAAGTCAGCGAGGTAGCCCGGAGCGACCGCTCCGCGATCTCCAAGCCCATACATATTAGCAGGAGCAAAACTGGCTGATATAAACAAATCTACAGGATCAATTCCCGCGGCTAATCCTTTATTGAGGATGCAATTGATGTGGCCGGACTCTTCAATATCAAGGGGATTTCGATCGTCACTACAAAGACCTAAATTGGGTGCAGAACGCGCAGTCACCATCGGCAGTAACGCGTCCGCATCCTTAGCACAGGAGCCTTCGCGGATCAGGACGTGAATACCTTTCGATAATTTTTCTGAAGCCTCGACAATATTTGTAGATTCATGGCAAGAATGAATTCCTGCCACAGCATAAGCGTTTAAGTTTTTACCTGCCAAGCCAGGGCAATGACCATCTCGACGCAAAGACTGATAGGATTGTAGCTTATCCATGACTTCCGGATCGCCACCAACAAGTCCAGGCCAATTCATCATTTCTGCAAGACCAAGAACTCGAGGGTGACTCTTATACTTTTCAATGTCTGATGCGTTCAAAGACGCGCCAGAAGTCTCTAAATTTAACTGGGCGGAAGTACTTGGAACGCAACTTGGCACCATCACAAAAACATCGAGTAGCAGCTCTTCCGTTGATTTTAGAGCCCAGTCAATGCCTGCAGTGCCTTTGACATTTGCAATTTCGTGAGGATCCCAGATGACGGTCGTTGTCCCTTGAGGTACGACAGCCTCTTGAAACCGCTTGGGAGTCATCATCGAACTTTCAATATGGACATGAGAATCCACAAACCCGGGAACGAGATATTTTCCCTGCCCATGAATCACTTCGGTCGAAGCGGATCCTTGGTATTCATCTGAAACACCGCAAATAACGCCATCAAAAATTGCAACGTCTCCAGTCCTCCATTGACCTGAAAACACATCCAGCCAAGTTGACCCACGAACAATCAAGTCCGGAGCCTTGGACCCACTAGCCACTGCAATGCGAAGCGCCAATTGCGCTCGAGACGAAACAACGCCTTTCAGATGGCCTTTAAGATGCCCTTGCGTAGTCATGCAGTGCCCTGTCAAACTAATAAATTTAACAAATAAGTTAGTAGAATCTGAGTCCTAATAGAATCCCTTAAGTTCTGCGACTATGCAATCAGAAACAGCTATTAGAAAGGCTGTTGATCTAAATTTATACAGTGTTTACAAATTGAATCTAAATATTGATGATATGTCACTGTCCGATTTCAAATGGCGATTTTAAGCTCTCTGGCTCAATAACCTCCACCCATCCTGAGGTTTGCGCAAAAAATTCAGAAGGGCTCCTCGATAAACCCTGAACGCGCCATACCCCCATACAACTTGCAAGGAAAGCATTAAACAACTCTTTACCATCAAACAGTTGAGCCAGTTGGGCCACCAGGATAGCAATATTCGTCTCTCGCAAACTCAAATCAGGTAACTCTGACTTCAAACGTCGTGCCAAAGTCCGCGCTCTCACAACGAGCGGGGCCATATTTGCACTATAACTAGGCTCCAAATTTCCAAAGGCACCGTGACGCGCATACATAATATCCCAAAGCCTCTGCTGTTGGGGATTGACGGGTCTTAATTTATGCGCCCCTTTCCTCCCTCTTTGGCTCTCATGAGACAACATCATGGCCACTGAAACATCCTCACAGCGCACCGCTCCGGGACAAACTGGGCGCACACAAGACACGCAAGGGGGTTCCGTTAAAGGACAGTCGACGATCGCCTCTACGATTCGGCTGGCACCAGAAAGAATATTTAATATACGATCATCAGAAAAGAGACTGCCACTTGAGCCAATCTTTTCGTATACTGAAAGCAAAGATATATTTAACGCAGCATGATCTTCAGAAGGTCGATGCAATTGAAGGAGAACAACAGCCGATTTTCTCGCATTTGCGCCAGACAAATGAAGACCAGCAACAACGTCTCTACATTTAGAAATGCTGTTATCATTTTCACTCTTTGGCTCATTGTGAAATTTCGGATTCGACATGAAATATTTCCTACACAATCTTTTATTTATTGTATCCCTTGCTGCTTATACAAGCAACGGAGTCTTTAAATTTGGACCCTCGGAAGTCTATGCAGCCGGCAAATCAGCGCCAATCAACGCACAGGCGGAACTGCAAAAGGCACGCGCCGAATTCGTAAAAACAAATTACGACCTATCTATTGAGGCCTATAAAAAATATTTGCGCGTTTTTCCACGCGATTACACGGCTTGGGGACGCCTTGGTGCCGCCTATTATCACGCGGGTCAACCTCGAAAAGCTCAAAAAACGTTACAAAGAGTCGAACGATATAGTCCTGAGAAATCTTTCGTTTACTACTATCAAGGTCTTTGTTTCAGCCTTTTGGGCATGGAAAGCACCGCACAAAAATACTGGGAATACTCAGGTTGGTTTCCAGACGAATTTGGCGGGCGTGCAACCATTGAGTTAGCTGTATCCACTTACAAAGCAAAAGAAGATGCAAAGGCAAAATTTCTTGCTTCAAGCTATTTGCAGAGATTTCCTCAGGGAGCAAATCGCGAATTAGCTCAGAATATTTTAAAGAGCCTTGAAACCAATCAACGGATAGAAGAGATCGCTGTTGGCGAACGCCCTGATCCTGATGCAACGATTTTCAAGTACAATAGCTGGTCTCTTTTTAAAACGCCGCACTTTTGGCTGGTTCAACTGGGGACAACAAATGCGGTCTCAAGTGGATACGAGCCTACAGAATCAAAAGGAATTGAGTCCAAAGAATCTGAAAAGAGTGCTTTCCTTGTAAATTCTTCTATTGGGATTGGTCCTATTAGGCAAAAATATGCAACAGCATTTGCAGGGTATTCCTATCGCCAACGCTGGAATATTGAAAGCGAGGGAGTCAACGCATGGCTTGGAGATTTTTTCAACCTTGAGTTGTTTCCTCTTCGCGGGGATCAACTGGAAAGAACACACCAGTTTTTTGGAGATGTCAGACGTCAGTTTCTACCGCAGCTTTATGCTGGAGCCTATGCGCGAATGGAATTTACAAGAATCGGAAGTAGTATTTTCCCTAGTCCAGATGATGATGATTTAAAGATCGTTCTGAGCACGACAGATTCGCAGCTCTTTTTACCTTGGATTGGTTGGTCCTGGGATGAAACCATGCGCACTCAATTTTACATGTATTTCAAAAAAGAAATTCATAACAATAGCCCTGACCATAGCAACAAATCATGGGACTTGGGAACATCCGGTGGAGAGTTTGCCCTGAGCTATGGCCTCTCACATGTCATGGAATTCCCTAGTATTCCACTCAGTGCGTCCGCGGAGCTGTTTCAAAATGAATTTATTTTTAATGACTATTGGCTCGACTACACACGTCGAGGCGGACTCATTGGTCTAGACTACAATATCTGGAAAAACCTCAACACAAACGCAATTTTAGGAATGTATCAAGACAACTATAAAATACCTCGTTTGAAGCAAGGAGATTGCGGATCGCAAGGTGGAGCACCCGCGACTGGGTCGGCATCTAGCGCGACAACTGCCGCGCCAATTAACTACTGTACCCGCGCAGATAGTGGCACCTTGATTCAGCTCGGGTTATACTGGGAACATAGCGCCAATTTGCGTTTTTCAGGATCTTATCAAATGGTGGAAAATAGCTCGGGAATGAAGGAGTTTTCTGAAAATCAAAATACTATCAAAGTCGATGTCACCTGGGCGTTCCCTGGCGTTAAGAGGGTTTCGAGGATCATGGATAGGTTTGCTGATGCGGCCTTTACAAAAGATTCTGAGCAATAGCTTGCGGTACCAAGAATCTATTTTTAAAGCCTTGATTCAAGGTACATTGCACAAGATTTTCATTTAGCATCTAAACGAAAGGTCTAAGTTTCAATGAATCATCAAGAAGTCCAAAACCTTTTGCAAGAGTGCAAGTCCAGAAGAATCCCCGTCATGATCAGCAGCAACGGCATTGACATTGCTTTTCAGACTTTAATTCATCAAATCGATGGATCAGACCTAATCCTTGAAAATCGAGTACCACCTGAATTCATATCTCGATTTTCTGGCGGAAATCAGTTTGTCCTGCAAGTCAAAATGATTAGATTGCAGACTAGTAAGATTGGACCTCATGGTGGAAATATGATTTTCACAATCCACGAAAACTCTGTCATTGAGGAAACCAGACAATCAGAACGCTTCATGTTCTCACCCGAAGAAAAAGTTACAGCAGAATTCGTCAATCCCTTTGATAAAACAACCTTGATCATGTAAAAACAAAATTATTTACACCAGGTATTGCTATCAATGAAGTGAGAGTATCCATAGATAATAAGCCTTATACCAAAAACCCAGCCGAAATCGTCTACACCAGAAAATTCATGAATTTAGCGGGAAAACTGCGCGTTCAAGCTGGAATCAAATTCATCTCGGGTCAATCCAGTAGCAAATCAATTTAAGGATCGAATATGCCCGCTCATCACTCTAAACTTGAAAAATGGCAGCGTGTTTTTGTCAATCGCTCACTCAACATGGATCGAATCAAAGCGATTGGATTCGATATGGACCACACATTGCTCATGTACAATCGTGAAGCATTTGAATCACTCGCCTTTAAAGAAACTCTAAATAAATTTATTTTGGCAGGATATCCAGAGGAGCTGAAGAATCTAACATTTAAGCCAGGCTTTTTGATTCGAGGTCTTCTGGTAGATATGGAGAGAGGCAATATCCTTAAGGTTGATGGTCACAAATACTGCAAAATAGCATTCCACGGCTCAAGAAAATTAGACAAAGAAACAAGGCACAAATTATACAATAGCGCATCGTTCAAAGCTCAAGATTTTTTATTCGTCGATACATTCTTTGCACTTAGTGAAGTTCAGCTTTTTGCTGAAATTGTCGATTTCATGGATAAAAATCCTGGAAAAATTCAAAAATCGTATAAAGAAATTTATAGTGACCTACGTCGATTCATTGATTTAAGCCATGCAGACGGCAGCATTAAAAATGTTGTGATGAGTCAACCTGAGACTTTTGTGCACCGAGACAAACATTTAGCGACGACACTAGTCAGACTGATCGATGGTGGGAAAACCCTTTTCCTTTTGACCAATTCTGGGTGGGAATACACGCAATTTATGATGGATTTCATATTAACGGATCAGAATGAAGAGTTTCCAAAATGGCGGGACTATTTTCAGTACGCGATTGTTGGATCTGGCAAACCTGGATTTTTCACCGGAAGTCAGCCCTTTTACGAGGTCATGACCGATACAAATTTACTTAAGACTCATTCTGGTGCATTGCACCCAGGAAGAGTCTATTTGGGCGGAAATGCCAATCTGTTTCAAAATCTAACTCGCTTTAAGGGCGACGAGATTTTATATGTCGGCGACCATATTTTTGGCGATATCATGCAATCAAAAGGCAAGTTGAATTGGCGAACCTTACTGGTTGTTGAGGAGTTAGAGCACGAGCTGGAAAAACTTGAAGAGTTGAAACCACTTTTTTTGGATATTCAAAAAAAGCAGCACGACCGAGAAATATTGGACGAAGAAGTGCAAATTCTTCGATCTAAATTAGCCTCGGTAAAACGCCACTCTGCAATTGCATCAAAATCAGGGGATAATAAAAAAGCTCACCATTTGGACAAAGAAAAAGATAAATACCAAGAAAAACTCGATGCAAAAACACCTTTGATCGCGCAACTAGAAAGCGAAATCAAGGAGCTTTTGGATAGAAAAGAAATGACTCTGCATCCAATTTGGGGCGAACTCATGAAGGTGGGCTTAGAACGCAGTCGATTTGCCAACCAGGTTGAAGGATTTGCATGCACATACACGGCAAGGGTCAGCAACCTTCGCCTTTATAGTCCTCAAAAAAGATTCTCCAGTTTTCACGATATTTTGCCTCACGATCCATGACTCAGGCAATTATTGAGATTTTATATTTTTGCAAAAAATATTTGTGAAAATATAAATTTCAAATCTTTTATCTACTAAAATTCAAACGTCACGTCATTCATCTCTAAGTGCGGCCTCTGACGATTGGGGAAGATGCAAAAACAAGCGAAAATCAAAGACGTTATCGCTATCTTTTGTTTTTTGAACGCCGTAGGCAACCGCCTCCATTGGCCTTTTATCATTAAGTTAAGTTTACGACCGAAAGAGCCGATAAGTCTGCGAGGACTTAACTGTTTTTTAGGTTTTATTTTTTGGATTTGATTTCAAAAAAGGCGTTTTCATGATCGATCTATTGTTAGGTGATCGCTACCGCATCCTTCGCAAACTTGGCGAAGGTGGCATGGCCGTCGTGTACCTGGCAATCGATGAAAAATTGCAAAGAAATGTCGCCATCAAAGTCCTGCGAGAAAAGTTTCAAAACAACAGTGAGGTCAGAACCCGCTTCCAGCATGAAGCTCGGGCGATTAGTTCATTTGACCATCCAAACATCTTAAAAGTTTTTGACTATTCGGGACCTGATTCAAACCAACTTTGGATTGTGACGGAATTGATTCATGGTCGCAATCTTGGACAGATTGTTGAGACCGCACCCGGCGGATGGCTTCATCCAGTCATCGCATCTTGTGTTGTCAGAGAAACAGCAAAGGCTCTCTCACTCGCACATGCACAAGGCGTTGTCCACAGAGATGTAAAGCCAGATAACGTTATGATTACTCAAGTCGGCGTTGTCAAACTTATGGATTTCGGAATAGCAAAAATCAAACAAAACAATTCTATGACGCAAACTGGCATGTTTATGGGTTCTCCAAGTTACATGTCATCAGAACAAGTGCGCGGAAAAGATGTCGACCATAGAAGTGACATCTATAGCCTCGGTGTCCTTTTTTATGAGCTGGTTACAGGAAAGCTGCCCTTTGCAGGAAACAGTACTGCAGACGTTGCTATGAAAATTTTGAGTGGAATGTATCAGCATCCAAAATTTTTGAAAGAACATGTTCCAATTGAAATCAATGATCTTATCATTTCAATGATGGCACTCGACCCGGCCAATCGTCCTCAATCGACTGATTCCGTTTCTGGAATCATTGATCGATTTTTAGAACATCAAGGATTTGAGTCTAGCACAGCGGAGCTTGAGCGATGCTTTAGAGATCCGCGTCAGTACGGTGAACGACTTGCCAAGCTAAGTCAACAAACCATGATGGTAGCATTGCCGACGGCACTCGTACCATCAAATCAAAGAGCAATGGAAGCTGCAAGGTTACCTGATGCTGGTGGCGACAATATCACAAGAATGATTCGCTCCTACAATGAAGCCGCCATTGACAACCCACAACCTTACACTCCGTCGATTTCATTCAATGGACAACACCCGGCTCACAACCAAGGTGCAACACCTCCACCATCGTCTCGAAAGGACCATAAACTTCCGAAGCGAGCGACTCCCCACTTGGGCAGAAAGCCGGTTAGTCCCGAAGTCATATTAAATAATCTTCCAGAAAGACGAGACCACGGTCGTCAAACTCAGTCACAACAGCCAATGCAGAGGGTTCACCCGAATCCTGTCTTGGTTTCAGCGCATGCGGCTCAAAGCAACCAAGCTAAAGAAGCTCAAGCATCTTGGAACAGCAAAAAACAGAAAAACCAAGATCATAACTATCATAATCAGGAAATGCAGGCGGCGGCCTCATCTGGGCAAAGAGCGCGCCCTCCAATACCTCGCCATGCAGGTGCAGCGCCCATCAATCCGAGACAACAAGGTGACATTCCATCACCGCCACAAAAAGTGATTATTGAAGTCAAGGGAGCATCACCACAGAACGCTTCAACCAAACAGCGCAGCCAGTCAAACAACAACGGTAGGGATCAGCAGAGAAAAGTGCAACGGGTACTCTCGCGTGCTCCCCATAGGCCGCCTCAAAGAATTCCACAAGGTCGCTACGTCGTTCATCGAGATATTTACGTGGCAAAATCATCGGAAACCTCATGGTTTCCAATTATTATTATCCTCAGCCTGATTTGCATTTTGCTTTTTATGGGACGAGAAAGACTGATGCAAGCTTTCTTGGAATTAACTCAAGCTTCCTCAAACATAGGGAGTACCTCTGGAAGGCGAAATTCACAAATTGGTAAAGGTAACCAAGTTGAAACTCCCACCAAAAATCATAAAAATAATCATGCAAAACCTGCAATTACGTCGCCAGGAAAAATTCCTGCCTCATCGGATTCTCCAAAATTAGGAACCAATGGTTTAAATGGTAAACCCATCTTAAATGCCTCCGGGGAACATATTGAAACAAACCCTCAATCAGATGACGATCGCACCGTCAATTTTGACTATGGAACGACACCTCAACCATCCGAAGATCCAGCAGATGTGACATCAAAAGACGTTAAATCTAAAAACTCGAATCAAACAAAAAAGCCCAAAAATGCCGATAAAGGGCCTGAAAAGACCTTGCCAAAATCTTCGGATAAGGAAGCTGATAAGGCGTCCACTCGGTCAAAAAGTAAAATCAAAGTGACCGATGCTAAACAAAATGAATCGACGACTCTTGCGAAACTGGACGAAAGTGAGCGCAAGAATCCAAACAAAATTGAAAAAACTCAAAAGCTAGATCCGACTGAAAACGTTGACTCTACATCAAAACCACTCGTAAACGGAGTACTTCCAAGCAATGCAACCCAACCTGGGGCGCAAAAACAAACGGCCGCATTTCCATCAGGAAAGCCATCCTCCACTGAGACAAAGAGCAACTCGAAAAAAGGAACGGCAAATATTCAAGTCTCGTCATCCCCTGCTGCTAGAATCTTTATCAACAGAAAGTTTGTAGGTACAACAAATGATCGAGGTTCATCAAGTGAATGGATTGCTATTTCATCGGGAAAAACACTGCTTGAATTGAAGCGAGAGGGCTATGCTCCTAAAACTGAATCCCTCAATTTGAAGGATCAAGAGCGCAAGGCGATTGGACCTTTTATTCTTGAAAAAATGTCGGCAACCAATAACAACGCCCCCTCGGCCTTTCGCGTCAATGTCACCTCAAATTTAACTCCGGCCGAAGTCTATGTCGTCAATATTGAAACCAGGGCAACTGTTAACTTTTCTTTGCGTAGCAGCGCGCCGCAATCGGTGAGTCTTGCTAAAGGAACTTATGATATAACTGTGGACTACAACGGCGAGGTCGTTCGCAGACGGGTGGAATTGAATAACAAGCAGACTTCATTGACATTCAATGCAGAGTTTAAAAAGGCTCCAAATTCTGATGGATCAGATTCTAGTCCAGGCAATACTCCCATGGGAGGCGCGCCATGAAGCAAACGACGCGCCAGACAATGAAAGCAGTACAGATTAGATTGATCGTTTTTGTGACGAGCTTTTTATTGTCCACTGTAAGTTTAGCTCAAACAGCTGCTCAGGCCATCCAGTCTGGCAAAGGTAAACTGATGCGAGGCGACTACAAAGGGGCAGAAGTCGATCTATCTAAAGCACTCAAGACCAGCAAAACTCGCAAAGATCAATCTGACGCATTTAAGTTTTTAGGAATTAGTCAGTTCATGCAAAACAAGAAACCTCTCGCGGAGCGAAGCTTCAAACAAGCATTGATTGCAAATCCAAATGCATCCATAAATGTTAATGAAGTTGCCGATGAGTCTGTTGTTCCTTATTTCAATCAATTAAAGGTAAAATCTTCGCGCCAAAAACCCGCGGCAAATCCCACTGTGTTAGCAAAGCCCTCTTCAGCGCCAAGCAAACCTGGCGTTTCAGCATCTAGAAAAGCCTTACTTGACAGACAGGCAAAGCGCGCCGTTGTCACAATCATTTCGAACGCGCCAAACGCTGATATATTGAAAGACGGTATCTCAATTGGCCCCCCTGGCAATCCGATGGATTTTGATCCAGGAACCTTGGTGCTTGAAGTTCATGCTCCAGGGTTTATTAGCAAAGCAATTAAACTTCAATTGAAGGCCGGCACCACTAGCACTGCCAAAGTAGATTTGCAAAAAAAGCAGCCAAAAGCTGTACCTAAAACCATTCCTTTGCCAAATGCAACCGCGTCTGGACAAGGTCGATCTCCTGGTTCTATGGGGCTTTCAGCGGGGGGAAAAAAACCAGTTCAAAAAGCGAAGGCGTCTGGGACAGATCTGTTTGGTGAAGATCCTGTTGATGAGATGATGAACGAACAACCGATGGGTGGCCAACAAAGACAATTGGGGCAATCGCCTTATTCAGCACCGTTACCTCAGGTGCAACCACCTGCAGCCCCGCAACAACCGCTTCTTCCTCAAGGTGCTTACATGACGCCTCCTATGACGCCTGTATATCCGCAACAGCCTTACTATCAGCAGCCGATGTACCAACAACAGCCAATATATCAGCAACAGCCCTATTATCCACCACAGCAGCAAATGATGCCTCAGCAGCCATACTATCAACAGCCGCCGGCCTATCCGCCACAACAACCTGCGCCTCCAAGTGTTTACGCGCCCTACGGTGGACCAGGTTATCCTCCTCAATCAGCTGCACCTGTCGATCCATACTCCTCGGGTGGACTTTCTCCACCTATAGAACCATTACCACCTTCAATGGGGCCGACCGATATGGGGCCGCCTTCAGTGGAGTCCGAAAAAATTACAGGTCCACCGCCCATGAAGCCCCCAAAAAAAATTGCGAGTGGAAAGTCTAAATCCACCGGGAAAAATTCATCGTCAAAAAGCTCCTGTAACCCGCTCATAAAGGTTTTGCCCTTTGGAGCGGGACAGTTCTGTCAGGGAAGTACCTTCAAAGGGGTCCTTTTCGCAGGCGTTCAGGTTGGCGCATTGTATTTTTATAAACAAAATTCCGACGCTGCTGCAAATTTTTCAGGCCAACTTGATGAATTGAAAGCGACACGTTCAGCTGAGAGAGAAACAATTCCCGAAGACGAACAAGAAGCCTACGATGCAACGACCGCTCAAAAAGAGCAGGACGCCCAAGGTGTGATAAAAACCGCAAACGATAACGCCCAAATGTCACTAATAATGTTTGTCGGAGCTTGGGGCGTTGGAGTGGTTGATGCAACCTTGTTTGCGCCCACCCCAAAGAAAGCGAAGAAAAAAATGCGCTTTTCACTATTACTCCCAGATCAGGGCCACGACGAAACCACCTTAGCCCTTCTCAATCCAATTTCACTTCATAATCTTGAAGGCAAAACCAATTTAGATTGGTACTTAGGAGTATCCCAAACAGAAGCAAAAAAATGGGACACGATACGATCTGCGACTGGGCCTTCTTCAAATATAAAACTTGGACTAGCATGGAATCTCTAGAATCTGACAACTTCAAAACCATCTTGAAAGCACGCTGTATTTGCCTTACGGGAGGCATCGCGACCGGTAAATCTTTTGTTGGCCATTATCTGAGGCATTTGGGATACATGTGCTTTGATGCGGATCAACTCGCAAGAACTGCCGTGACAAAAGGCAAACCTGCACTAGAAAACATCAAGAACGTATTTGGATTAGACGTGCTTCGGCCTGATGGAAGCCTAGACCGATTAATGCTCAGACGACTTATCACCACTGACAAATCCGCAAAGAATGACTTAGAAGCAATTATGCACCCGGCGATCTTTAATGAGTTTAAATTGGCTTATGCTGCGGAAGCGCCTAGAAATCAAAACCATCAAATTTTCTTTTATGAGGCGCCTGTCATTCATGAGGTCAAGCGAGGCTCAGATTTTCTTGAAGTTTGGTGCACACTTTGCACTCAGGAAACACAAATCAAACGCCTTATGGGACGAGATAAAAACCTTGTTACAATTGATGATGCCATGGCACTTATTCGTGTGCAGATGCCAGCTGATGAAAAAGCGCGCCTATCCACTCGTGTCATTGACACCAATGGTTCAGAAGAATCCGTGAAATTGCAGCTGCAACATTTCCTCAAAGATTTATAGAATTTTTCAATCTTAGATTGAAGTGACTATCAGTCTGCTCCTGGATTGCTTGATCACGCAGTGATTCACTAAATTAGTAAAAAATATCAAAATCACTTAGATTTTTCGTGGACAAACACCACTTCAATTAGATATAAAGAATTCCCATCAGGTATCTACTTTTTAAAACCACTCTAAATTATCTCTCAGTTTTCTCCAGACATTTGTTTTTGAGTTTTTTTATTGATATTAAGCTCTACAGATCAAAGAAACGTAGCATGCATCAATTTTTCTAAAAGCGAATTAAAACAATATAGTTTTTATAATTTTTTAACAGGAGTGAATAGAAATGACGACGACAAGAGCAGTTGCCCGATTTGATGCTTTAAAAACAGCAGGGTCTCGATCGACACGAAAATTCACAAAATCATATGGTAATTTGCCGTCATCAAATCTCAAGACCAGTGAATATTTTGGATGCAACACATTTGGTTTTGAGCAAATGGAAAAAAAGCTGACAGCAAGCGATGTTGCTGTGCTTAGAGAGTACGCTACTAGCGATAAGCCATTAACCCTAGAACTTGCTAACAAAGTTGCAGATTCTGTCCGAGAATGGGCACAAGCGCGCGGCGCAACGCACTACTGCCACTGGTTTCAACCTCAAACCGGCGCTACCGCAGAAAAACACGACGCGTTCTTTTCTTTAGATCGCAAGGGAAACCCAGTCGAGCGATTTACCGGCAAAGAATTGATTCAATCCGAGCCCGATGCATCTTCATTTCCATCGGGTGGGGTCCGAGCCACGTTTGAGGCCCGAGGCTACACAGCTTGGGATGCAAGCTCGCCTATGTTTTTAATGGAAAGTGAAAACGGTTTGACTCTTTGCATCCCTTCTCTGTTTATTTCCTACAATGGCGATGCATTGGATGAAAAGACTCCCCTTTTGAGATCCATTAGCGCACTCAACAAATCCTCCGTCGAAGCACTGAAATTGTTAGGCCACCAAGATACAAAGCATGTCATCGCAACAGCTGGACCGGAGCAAGAATATTTTGTCGTGGATGAAGCTCTATACAATTTGAGGCCTGACCTTATGCTCGCAGGCCGAACCCTGCTTGGCAGAAACCCGCCACGCGGCCAGCAGTTAGAGGACCACTATTTTGGCTCTATCAAGCCACGTATCTTGGCTTTCATGACTGAAGTTGAGCATGAACTTTACAAATTGGGCGTCCCTTGTAAAACAAGGCACAACGAAGTAGCACCTAGTCAGTGTGAAATGGCTCCGATTTTTGAAAATGCAAACGTGGCAGCAGATCACAATCAATTGGTGGTAGAAGTCCTTAGAACTGTGGCTAGGCGTCACAACCTTGTGGCCTTGTTCCACGAGAAGCCTTACGCCGGCATCAACGGTAGCGGAAAACACGTCAACTGGTCGGTTGCTGATAATGTTGGGCATAACCTATTGGAGCCCGGTGACAATCCTTTTGACAACATTCGTTTCCTTTATTTCCTTGCCGCTACAATTAAGGCCGTCAACACGCATGCTAGATTGCTTCGCATGAGCATCGCTTCTGCAGGCAATGACTTTAGACTAGGTGCAAATGAAGCACCTCCGGCAATCATCAGCTGTTTCTTGGGCGACACTCTCACTGAAGTCGTGACAAAGCTTACCTCTGCGGGTGGCCAAAGCCTTTCTGAGAGAGCTAAACAGATTAATTTAGACCTTGCTCGTGTACCAGTCATTGCCCGCGATAACACGGACCGAAACCGCACATCTCCATTTGCGTTTACTGGCAATAAATTCGAGTTTAGAGCGGTAGGGGCCAGTGCATCAATATCGCCAAGTCTGACTTATTTGAACGCTGCCGTCGCAGATTCTCTCAATGAAATGAATGACACGCTCAGAAAATCAAACCCAAAACCGTCAAACGAAGACATTCTAAAAGTCATCGTTGATACCCTAAACGAACATAAGCGCGTTTGTTTTGATGGCAATGGATACGGAGCAGAATGGCACGCAGAAGCTGAACGGCGTGGCCTTCCTAATCTTCGCACCACTCCAGATGCACTGAAACCTCTGAAAGAGCCCCTTGCAAAGACAATGCTAGAAAAGGTTGGCGTCCACAAAGGTCACGAAGTGGATGCTCGCTACAACGTGAAGCTTGAGCGCTATATCAAAGTTCGCATGATCGAGCTTGAGACCCTTCATGAAATGATTTCCAATGAAGTGATCCCTGCAGCAGTCTCTCACGTCAGCGTTGTTGCCAAGAGTGTCACCAATTTAAAAATGGCGATCGGCAAGGCCCCCGAAGCTCTAGATGCCCAACTTAAAACCGCCGCCGACTTAACAGGCCAGCTCAACGAGATGAAAGACAAACTAGGACGATTTATAGACGAATGCTCGAAAATTCACGATGAACCAAAACTAGCCGATAAGATCGCTTTGGAAAGCATCACGTTGATGGATTCCGTTCGAAAAGTTTCCGACGAGCTAGAGCTTCACATCGATGATGGACTTTGGTCCTTGCCAAAGTACCGCGAGCTTCTTTACGTGCTGTAGTTTGAGCTTTATTCATTTTGAATTTTTGCCTTTCAGGTAGTTACCACGTTTTAAGAGGAACCCTTCACTTAGGAAGCACCAACAATGTGAATGTTGGTGGTTCTTGTTTTTGAGCAGTCGCTATGAACGTATAGCTTACATAAACAATGAGTCAGAGAACTCTTGAAGAAGAAAATTTTCCACGCAAAATTTTTTTTAACTTGATTCTGCCACATTTACAGCTAATATTAATCGACACTAATATTAGCAACTTAGTTTAAGGAATCCTAATGAAGCCATTTGTAATCGCATTTTCTCTCGCATTATTTTGTGGAACCGTACATGGCGAATCACTTTGCAGGCAAATGTGTCTTGCAAACAAATATTGTCCTCAACCTGAAAAGCCCAGGATGCCGTTCGACATTTACTCACCAGATTTTCTCAAGAAAGTTGCTAATGGAGATCCTGAAAAGCTAAGTGAAATAGAAGAGTTTATTCCTGATGCTACGGCATATTCATCAAAACTAATTACCTACAATCAGTGTATGAAACCAGTAAGAATTTGCCTTGCATCTTGTCCCTATTGAAAGCTTTTTTCGGTTGAGGGCATTAAATGCCTTTGGCCAATCTAAGTAAGCAGAAAATATGGCTCCCAACGCTTTTCCTCCTGCAATTGAAAGCAAAAAAAATTCAAGAATCGATTTGCGGCGCATGACAAACCGCCTCTACATTGTTGCCATCGGGATCTAACACAAAAGCTCCGTAGTAGTTTTCATGGTATTGCGGCCTCAACCCCGGTTTCCCGTTATCTTTACCACCTGCAGCAATCGCTGCATTGTAAAACTCATCGACTTCCGCGCGACTTCCGGCTCTAAACGCAATATGAAGTCGAAACTGATTCAATAAACTTTGGCCTATATAAAAATCTGTCTCATGCTGGTCACACCAACCCAGAATCAGACGTCCGCCAAACTCTTGAGGTGTGTCCATCAACTTCTTATATCCAATAGACGCCGGTCATCCGTTTGCTAGTTCCAAAATCTCAGGAGATCAGGCCCAGATCCAGTGTTGGGTTGATAACAAGTAGCAATAATTTGTTCGCAGAATTTTTAGCTCTAACTCAAAATACAAATCCAATTTCATAACCGTTTTTTATATTGAACAATCTGCTTAAGGGCTTTCCAAATGGCACGAAAGCTTGGCCATTCTCTGTACTTTGAGATCTCGCGAGAGATGCTTCACTGCGTTCAGTATGACGTTCACGGTATTTTGGCCATTTTATTCCGCCAAGATTTTTATGAAAGAATAGACCCTTCGGCTGCGCCTCAGGGTGACGGTGGATTGGCCAACATCTTGCAGATTTGAAGCTATGCAGCGATGCGCTTTTTTCGCGCTTGATAAAGATCAAATTCTGCTTGGAGTCTTACCCACATTTCAGCCTCTACATTCAGAACAGCTTCAAGGTCTAGCGCAAATTCTGGGCTGATAGCCCTTTTACCATTAATGATCTCATTGACTTTCCGATGAGCACAACCCAATTCTTCTGCCAATCTGGTTTGACTCCACCCCAACTGTGAAAGGTAAATTCCACTAAGTATTTCGCCTGTATGTGAGGGATGCGGATTTTTTAACATTTTAACCTCTATGATAGTCCACAATTTCGACATTTAAAAAAAATAAATTTGTAGACCTCGATGAGACTTTCCCAAAACTTGAGGGTGAAGGAGATTTATCTCTTCGATGTTGGTGAGGGACACAACAGATTCTTCGAAGGCCATGTAAAGGCTTTTGGGCTGAAATGAAAACCAGAGCGCCATTCTATAGTTTGTGGGCGCTTTAAGGTTATCTACAGTATTTAATAGCCATAAACGCTAGTTTGAAAAACACTTTCAAAGTTGTGTGAAGTCTTGTTCTGAATAAACTCCTGAAATGCTTTAGTCGACAAGGGCCGAAATTTATATTCGCCAACCAATTCACGGAGCACCTGAGTCAAACTAAGAGCTTTCGCTGCATCCAAGCGCCCAGCAATACACTCCATAATTCGAGCTCCAGTTGAATAGGCTTCAAGGGGAGTAACCCTACTAAAGGGAGAATGATTGGCAAGATTCGTTGGCTCCTGTAGCGTCAAACAAGCTCTACTGTCAGCAGGCATCCTGTTGTCAATCCATGTCGCAATTGCCTCATCGATCCAACCTGAATTTCCATCCGACGATAGAACTCCTCTCCCAAACCACTGATGTGCAATTTCATGGGAGATCGCAAACAACGAAGTTTTGATAGCGCCACAGTACTCCATCCCGCCACCCCAATCGTCTGGATAGGCTAAATACATCAAAAGTTTGTCATGCGGATAAGGGCCAAATAGCTGTTCTAGCTTTGACAGGGATGATTGTGCACTCTCTAGTGCCGCTTTCTGGGTTTCACTTTGGCCATATATGACAATTGGAACTGTTCTTCCATCAATACTGATGTAGTGAGATTCCAACGTTTTGAATTCATTTCCAGATACATGAAAAAAATGACATGACCCTCCAAAATGCTTTGGAAACTGGACAGACCAGTTCACACCTTCATTTTTTAAGATCTTACCATTGGTATAAATATTGTGCCTTGTATCACTCTCGGTAACTCTGAGTTGAAGATTTAGTGGAAACTGATCCAGCTCCAGACTTGCCGGTACGTAACGCTCAAGAAAAACGGGAGCTAAATCCGACATGAAAAGGCCAAAATCCACTGTT
>JAPLFV010000080.1 GCA_026390495.1 Pseudomonadota bacterium
AAGGAGAAAACTTTGCAATTTTCTTACGAAACAATGACGAGTAGAAACATTGGCTTTGTTAGCGAGGACGAACAAGAAAAAATTAAAAACGCGAAAGTCCTAGTTATCGGAACTGGAGGAATGGGGGGCGCATGCATCCAATCTCTTGTACGATGTGGAATCCAAACCTTCACTGTTGCCGATATTGATATATTCGAAGTGGGGAATTTGAACAGACAAGTATTCGCAACCATCGATACCCTTGGAAAGAGTAAAGCATTATCGACAGCATCCAAAATCAAGGAGATAAATCCTAAAGTAAATATAGATGTTCTTGGCAAAGAATGGCCTGATAATTTAGCAACTCTATTGAGCAATCACGATATCATTATCAATGGTATGGACGACATTGGAGCGACTCTGCTTCTCTATAGAACGGCCGCTAAATGCGGTACAACAATCATTGACGCCTATGCATCGCCTTTACCCAGTGTGACGGTGGTTCGTCCAAATGACATTCGACCTGAAGTCCGTCTTGGATATCGCACTACTGACACTGACTGGACGATGGTTACTGAGGAGCAAAAGGCTGATTGTCGCCTAAAAGAAGCTTTATTTGTCATGGCCAATTCAAGTTCCGCCAATCATTTCAAAATGGAATATGCGGAAGATATCCTATCTGGAAAGAGATCACGTCCTTCCTTTGCACCAATGGTTATAACGACCGGAAATCTCATGGCCTTCGAAGCCATTAAGTTAATACTAGGAAGAAGCGACGGAACGGACCATGTCGGATATTTTTTCAATCCATGGGATATGAAAATTGAGCGACCATATACGGGGTTTATTGGCCAGCTTAGAATTCGATATGCCGCTTGGAAATTTAATCAAATTGCAAAAAATGCGAGGAAAATATGATATCGAGAGATCTTGTCTCGGACTGGATCATAAACCTTGCTGGCCTTTATGCAGTTATCGTCTTCCTGTGGCACCTTCTCAGGAATCGAAGCAGAAGTCGGCTTGAGGGGTCACTAATATTTCTCTTCTCCATACTCGCCACACTTCTTACCTTTAGAATGTACAGCTGGTATCACCATCAAAATTCGCTTTTACAATCGCTTGTCATGATCCCCGCATACCTACTTCCATTAGCTTGTCTTCTGATAGCTGAGAGTCTCATGCGTCGACACTCTCCCTTCGCTCTAAAGCTTCTTGTGACCGCTGGGGCTGTATGTTTCCTTTGCCTCGATGCAATGTTTGGACTCAATCTTCAAAGTGGAGTGTATTTTGCCCTCTTTTTAAGTGGATCTTTGTTAGTAATAGGTGTTTTTGTTATTTTAAGAGATCGAGACGAGCTTTCACCTTCAGAAAATCAAATCATTGATGCTTTCTCAGTCATTAGTTTTCTAAGTACACCTCTTGTTCTAACCGACTTTCGAGAGGAATTTGATTTTCCAGTTAGGGCAGGCAGTATCGCGGTTCTTATGGCAGTGTATATTTTTCTGCGAGCTTCAAAAAAGGAACCGACTAGAAAAATTATCTTTCTTGAACTATCGCGCCAGCTTCTTAGGGGCTGCATCATTGGCGCTGGATTCTGGGCACTATTCTTCCACGATCTTCCAATCAACGAGATTGACTATTTAGTCTGTTGTCTTATCAGCTATTCCCTGTTGCTGCTATTTACGATCCTTGATCATGTATCTGCTCGAAACCATGAATCGGCAGCATCATCAGTCACTAGCTGGATTGCTGGTGGAAAATTTGACTCTCGATTCGATTTCAAACTTGCGCTAGCGGAGATTGGATCACTTTCAGACTCTATATCTATCTCGCAAAACGATCTTGAAAAATACAATATACCTGAACTGAAATCATTCTTTCATGCAAACAAGGTAACATCCCTATCGAAGCTAAGGCGCAATGCCTCAGTCAGTGAAGGCATAGAAAGCCAGATCTTTGATATCCTAACGTCTAATGGTGCCACGCATTTATTAGTCCTAAGCGAAGATCCTTTGGAGATACTATTATGCAGATTGCCAGAACTTGAAATTGGTGCCATTGGCATTAATGAATTAGGCGCTATTCAAAAGGTTGGCGAGTTAACGTATCGGAGCAAACCAAATGAAGGTTGATCTCAAAGAATTTGATTTTGAAGGATTCTTTTCAGCGCCATTTAATGTCTATGGCGCAATGTCACTCTATGTATCACCCATGAAATCTGATCTTAAACGTTTCTTAGATCCTCAGCAAAACCCACTTTTTCAATCCAATGATGACTTAAAGTATTTTACGGCCTACCAGAACTATACAGCAGTCGGTCGAATCCTAGTGCACATTCACAGATCGTCCAATCTACAGTTTAAACAAAATAGAGCCTACTTCGGGTACTTTGATTGTATCAACGATGATGCCGTTGCCAGAAAACTTCTAAATGCAGCGGAGGAATGGGCAAGGGCCAAAAATATGTCTGAACTTATCGGCAACTTTAACATGACTGCCATGCAGCAGATTGGTGTCGTCACCTCAGGCTTTCAGAATCAACCGTATTCTGATCAGGTCTACAACCCAAGCCATATCGTCGATTTACTAGTCAAGAACAGTTACCAGCAAGAGTTTCCCATGAAGACATTCGAGATTGATGTCGACAAAGCCAAAGATTTATTGAAGCACTCTCCGCCCCCAGAAACCATGGATGGCTTGCGATTTGAATCTGTAAAAAAGAGCAATCTAAGCCAAAAGTTGGAACATGCCAGACTGCTCCTCAACGATGGATTTTCCGAAAACCCAATGTTTGTCCCAATCACTAAAGAAGAATTTGACTTTCAAGCAAAAGATCTCATGTGGGTTTTAGATCCAAAAATATCGTTCATCGCCTATCACTTAGATAAACCGGTAGGAGTCATCGTTTGCATTCCAGACATCAACCCCTCGCTTCAAACAATCAAATCCCAACTTACATTTTGGAGCATCTGGAAGTTTCTGTTTGAAAGATTCAAGAAACCAACGCGCGCAGTCATTATCTATTATTCCGTTGCAAAGGCTTTCCACGGAAAATCAATCATGAAGCATTTACTAAAAAACACCATCAATGGCTTGGCCGAGCGCGGCTATAAAAGTGTCGGTGTCACTTGGATTGCGGACATAAACCAGGCAAGTCTTAAACAAATGGATAGATTGGGTGCTAGAGTACTTCACACTACGCACTTGTACAAAAAAACCTTATGATTGGGACAGAAACGATATGAATACAAATGGAAAGAATCAAACAGAATCCATTGAATTTAATCTTCTCACGGCACTTGAGATATCTCAGATCATTGATACTGCCATGCGTGCGCCATCAGTACACAATACACAGCCGTATAAAATAAAGTTCTTGCCGCCTGACAAATTTGAAATTTATGGCGACCTCTCCCGACATCTCAAAGTTGGAGACCCTTCATTTAGAGACCATCTTGCGAGTATTGGTGCCTTCTGCGAGGGAATACGTCTTGGGTTACAATTAAAGAAGATTGTGTGCCAAATTACTTATCAAGACAGCCCAGTATCACCTGAAATCGTTTCCAATGCCCTTCGAGAAAAGACTGACGGAACAAACTCAGATATTCATTTATGTGCAACAATCAACCTAATGCGCCAGGCAACGTCACTTGAAATCGATAGCAATGACCTTGAACTTGGAAATCAAATGACTAAGAGAACATCTTTTCGAGGAATTTTTGAGCCTGTAGACGACCGAACATTTTTAAATGTCTCCACAGATCTAAATGCACTCGAGAATATTGTTATATTTTCAACAAAAAAAGATATTGCTCACATTGATGCCATTTACTCAGCAGAAACATCAAAAATAAACTCGGAAAAGCGTTATGTTGAGGAGCTCTACTATTGGTTGAGACTAAAGCGAAGTCATCCACGTTGGAGTTTTGATGGCTTGAATTCTAAAGCCATGTCACTCAAACCATTGGAAGCTGCGACCGGACAGATCTTGATGAAGCCGCAAATTCTACCAATACTTTCAAAAATTGGATTGGGTGCATTTATCACATCTGAATCACCTCAAATAAGAAGTTCTAGTTTCATTGTAGGAATGTTTCAGCCTCATTCAATCAATCCAATGGATACGGGTAAGAATTTCTTCCATCTGTGGCTGCACCTTGCTAAGCACAATATTGCATGCTGTCCACTGTCAGCAGCTGTCGATTCAGAAGCAGGACAAAAGGCGATACTCGAAATGACAAGGCAAACTAGGCCCCACTGGACTGCTAGTCACGGTCGTTTCATGACGCTTTTAAGGTGCGGATTCATTCCAGAAGGACTCAAGTATCGAAGTCCAAGAAGGACCTTGGGAGAAATCATCATTGAAAAATAGATACATAAGAATGAATGATACAGCGTCAAAAACGAAGTGGAAGATCCTTGCATTTTCTATTGCATTTCTATCTATCGTCGTGATTGTCTTTGCAGACTACTGTCTAAAAAATCGATCATTTCCGATAAATCGAGACTCACATCTGACTATTGGAACTCAAAGATTCACACAAGATCATTTTGGTGGCGTCAGCGTGGCAAACCTTGAAACGGGAGTGTTGCCTTACAAGATTCTTAAAACTGCGTTGATTTTAAATCAGTGCGCGAATTTAAAAACAGAATGCACCCTTGAACAATGGCCAATAATTATGAGGGACTTTGGAATTCTAACGCCAACGCAAATTACTTATGCAGACGGCCTCAATGCTCAATGGAATCAAAGTGAGTTGGGTTTAGTAAGGACTCAAATAATCTCCCTCATTCCACCAATTTCATTTGAAGGTATGAATTTAGGATGCGCCCTCTGCCACTCAGGTGTTGCCTATGACCAAAATGGGCTCCCGAAAATTGAAACAGCAACACTTGGGTCTCCTAGTACTTCATTTAACCCAGAAATGTTTATTTCTAAGTCCCACACTGCCCTGAGTTTAGCAACCTCAGATCCGGTTCGCACCATGGAATATGTTAAAAAATTCTTTCCTGAAATCGGTATCTGGGAAACATTGACACTAAGGCATCTGATTTTGCCTTTGCTACAAAAGAGGCTGAAGGAAATTTCGGAGGGTTCTGGAAAGCCGTTCCTTTTTTCGAGTGGAGGACCGGGCCTAACCAATGGTGTTGCATCTTTAAAACATCAACTAAAAGTGTCACAACTCAATCTAAAAACATCCACTTTCGGCTACACATCAATTCCTGAAACTGCCGATCGAAGTTTTCGCTCATCGTTTCTTTACGATGGACTGTATTCAACTCTAAAGCGCCCTTCGTCCGAAGAAATGAATTCTTCAAATCATCTTCCAATAAATGAGATGGCCTCGATTGTTGCATTCTTCATGGTCCCAACTATGGGGACCTTGCCAGAAAATATTCCTCCCACATTCTCTTCAGTCGAAGATGTAATTAGAGACACTTTAGGTCCACATCGACCTCAAAAATTTCCTGGCCAGATTGATGAGAAACTGGCAAAAGATGGCGAGAAAATCTATGTCGATCAATGCCAAAGCTGCCACGGCACCTATTCGCGCATCGAGCAAAATAGGGAGCTCAGGCTCATAAGCTATCCAAATAAGATGATTCCTATAGAGGAAATCAAATCCGATCCAGAGCGCATTCATTGTGTCGACGACGAATTGACACTGGCTATCAATCAACACAACTATTCAAAACACCTTCGGTTGAATAAAAACAAGGGATACATTGCCACAATATTAACTGGACTTTGGAGTTCTGCACCCTATTTGCATAATGGTTCAGTTCCAACTTTATGGCATCTAC
>JAPLFV010000431.1 GCA_026390495.1 Pseudomonadota bacterium
AACAATTTGCTGTTTCATCAAACTATGCGTGGAAATCTAGGCTATACTATTTACCGGCAACTGTTTTTGCAAAAACCGTTTTTAGACGCTCTTGCAAAGTTTCGGCCGTAAACGGCTTTACGATGTAGTGACTAACACCGCTCGTTAATGCTAACTTTACTTGGTCACCCTCTGATTCAGCAGTCACTAAAATAAACGGGGTATTTTTAAGATTATCAGCGGTTCGTACTAATTTTAGTAATTCCAAGCCTTTCATTTTTGGCATGTTCCAGTCACTTAAAATTAGCTGATAGGGAGAACCAGAGCTAGCAGCCTGCTGAATCATGGGCCAAGCGGTTTCGCCGTCGTCAGCTTCTGCGATCGTAGTAAAGCCAAGACCTGTCAAAGACTTCTTCATGACTAAACGCATGGTTTTCATGTCGTCGATTATGAGAATCCGAGTATTCGATGGAAACATATGAGAACATCCTCCGAGAAAAAGTTATATCGCTCGACCATTATGGAATACTATTTAACAGCAACTTTAACATAAAAATCTCCTGACGGCGTCGATAGTGGAACAAAAACAGAAGTCGTCTTAGCATCGGCCTGAACTTCAATATTCGCCCCATAAATGACGCTCGGAATCGCCATCTCAATTTCATACCCCTGTTGATTAAGGATACGTTTCGTATATCCAAAAATAATATTGAGGAGCTCGCCGGCTCCGTCTTGAATGTCGGAATTCATCTCTGTATATGTTTCCCCTAGCATTCCACTCATCACTCCTAGGTAGGTTTTTGTGGGAAAGCAAATCGCCATCGTACCTTTGAATGATTTGCAGGTTAAGCCAATGATACCAATGATGTCGACACCCAGAGATTTAACTCCGTCCGACAATTTATAGGGCTTACCCACCGTCGCGGCGATAGAACATTGCACTTTCAATGTGTCTACAGTGCCCTCCACAAAGGTCTTAATTAAATTAACATCGTATTTCGGTTCCGTCGTCATAACACTCCTAAATTGTTAGCTCGCCTTAGTGCGAGTGATCACTTCATGCTTTTTACGCGTAAACGCAGGGCTATTCGCAACTATTTTTCTGACTGATTCCACATACAAATCACTTGCATCGAATATTCCATGCAAACACATTTGCCCCGGCTGCAAATGAAGTGCAACTGGCTTCACAGGAGGAGGAACTTTAACTTCAAGTTTAACTTCTGTGCTCACATTCAGCTTTATTTTTTGGTTTGACTTAATCGCAGTATCAACTCTGCCGTGCAAGGCTTTCGCTTTTTCGACAATGGTCGGGGTTCGATTAAGGTCGACTATCTCTTGGAGCGTCTTTGCGGCCTCTTTCAACTTATTTGCTTTCGCGTAGGCAAGACTTAAGTTGTAAGCGATTGTGTCTTTCTCCGTGCGCATGGAATCCGGAAGTCCATTGATCGCATTCCTATAAAGCCCCAGACCTTTTTCAATTTCATTGTTGGAAACGAGCAACACGGCGCGATTATTCATATTGGCGATCAAATTTTTTGCCGAATCCATCTTACCAATCACATCTTTTGCTTTTTTTGAATCACCAAGCATGATTGAAACTTCGGCCTCGGCCTGCTTTACGATCGGATTGGAGGCGTCAACTTGTTTTGCTTTTTCGATTGCGTCCCGGGCCTGCTGTGGTTGTCCCATTTCAGACATCTCTTCAGCCATCATAATCAACCTTTGTAGATTGTCAGAACTAAATTCTTGCGCACGTGTTAAACATTTCATGGCCGAATCTTTGTCATTCAATTTTAAAAACACCTTACTCAACAGTCCCAAAATAACGACAGCCTCACCCTTTTCTTTCAAGGCCTCGACGGCTGCATCTCGCGCTTCCGCATATTTTCCACTGTGAAAGGCAACAGTTGCTTCGATCAAAAGTTTTACTCCGTTCGGAACGCCGCCAATTTGTTTAAACTTAGCGTATGAGTCCAACGCAGCCTTCATTTGGCCAATATCGAATTGCTGCCTGATTTGCCGTTCAAGTTTTGAAACATTTGTTGGTACAAGTTCGTTTTGAAAAACATTCACAAGATCACTCACAAAAAATTCTACGTGAACAGGTTTCGTTACGATTGCTGAAACACCTATTTCTTTTAAGAGATGCCGATCTTTATCCTTGAGTAAACTTGACTGGACTATGATTGGCAAATCAATCATCCCTAGCCCTCTGATTCTTTGGACAAGCGCAGGACCGGAGATCTTAGGCACTTTCCATTCAGTCAGTAAAATATCCGGCTTGCCGTTTTTCTGTAGCCATGCCATCGCCGCCTCACCGTCCAGCACCTCAGCAATTTGGACCACTCCCAACTGAGTCAATGCCTGCTTGATGGATGCTGATGCCGTTGAGTCTGGTTCGACAATCAGTGCAGATTTAATTCCAAAAAACTCTCCAATAGACGCTTCAGGTTTATCGGATACACCAACCATATCTACAAGCTGCTTTACCCCGAGACTGAAGTTCGCTCCCAAGTGCTTTGCAATACTCAAAGTTTTCCGAGCATCGTCCATCTTCTCAGCCAGCACTTGACCCTCTGCCAATGATATATAGTGCTTCGTTGCTTTTGGAAAACGTTGAATGAGGGATTTGTCAAAAGCAATTCGTCGATCAAACTGATCTTTGTCGTTCAGATAAGACCTAAGAGCGCGTGTAACCATGCCAGAGACGCTGGCCGTCGCGCGACCGCTAACAAGCCCAAATCAAAAGCAATTGGTAGGTAACCCCATTCATCATCTGTAACCAGCATGCTTACACGACACTTCAAAAACTCAGGCTTCATTATCATGAGCTTAAGCAAATGATAGACATGATAACGTTCTGTAGCATCTGGCGCAGTTATAATCCAATCAGGAACTTTCTCGGCTGTTTGAAGGTATGACCAACAATCTTTGATTGAACCGTAAACAACGCTTTCTGTGCATCCAAGATCTTTGCATACATCTTTGAGCAGACTAGCCACATCGGTTCTTGGCTCAATAATCAAAACTTGTTTAAAACCTTGAAACATTTATTCCCCTAGTTGATTCACCTAAAGTGAGGGCCTACATTAAAATTCGCCGCCCAGACCTAAGCGCACTCCATAACCAAAAGTTTTCTTCGGGGCAATTGCATCTTTAATAGAATTAAGATCTTTATCAGCAGGGGTCTCTTCATCATATCCTACGATTCCAGAGACTTTGTTGCCTTTCATATAAACGGGCAGATAAAAATCAGTGGAAAAGTTCAAAATCCATCCACCAATTTTCCATTCAGCAATAGGGCCGAATGGCAGCATCAGCATACCATTGATCAGGGTTCCCTGAGCAAACGATGTACCTTCACTATACTCGGCTGAAAACCGGTGAACAATTGCCACTAGCTCAAAACCGGCATCCAAAAGTAAATCAAAACTATTTGTCTTTAATAAAGAAAAGCCCGTAGACGCGTGAAAGCGATAAAAATGAGCCGAAACCGTCGTTGTGACCCAGGTACTGCCGTCGGTGAGATCAAAATCAGATTTAACCGGAGTTTGAGGCAAAAAATTATAGGCAAAACCATATCCGCGGTCCCATCTCCCTGGCTTTGGAATTCTTGCGATCACACTAAAACCCACTAGTGATCTCGTGTATGATGCATCTGTTGTCCAAACCGAACCAGTACCCGAAACACGTGCAGCAGCATCAAATTTAAAACCGTGAGTCGTAACGGGCAACTTTAAACCCAAAAGATAGTTGTAGCTCATTCGATGCTTAAACACGGATGGAATTTCGGGATTTTCTTCTTGCTCCTCTTCTATGAGATCAGAAACTTCATCATCTGCCCCTTCCGAAGCAGACCCGTCAAACGCTGGCACTTTTCCCCACATTGGCGCCCAGGCTCTTTGGCCTTCTGAAACAGCATGCGGTTTTCCCGCTGGCAAACGAACTCCAGAGGCTTTAGGACTTGATTGCTCAATTGTTCCGCAACCAGTTTCTTCATCCTCCATATTAAAAAAACAAATGTCGATACCAACTGTAAATCCACGATTTGCACCACTTTCTAAAACTGCATAGGGACCGCGCGAGCTATCGCCAATATGCTTTACAATCGCTGCCCTCTTTGGAATTTTTGTCTTTGGCGCAGCGATCAAGTTTGATGCCGACGCAAGAACTCCAAAGATAGACAAAAGACAGGGAATTGTATTCTTGATTGTCATTGACATTGCCATATACTACCAATCTATGATTAGATGCAGATAAATGTTATGCAGAAAAAAGAGATACAGATCGATTTTCATTTACGGTTAGCTCTATTATACACTTTGTAGCGTCCTGAAAGGAATAGATGCCCATGAGAAGAATTTTTAAATCATTGCGTCAAAATATTGTCACAAACAAAAACTCCTTAGGGTCGGTCGTTGGATTAGTCATATGCACTGTCACGATTTCAACCACATCTTTCGGTTTGATCAGTGGCGAAGGACAGATTGGTGCAAGAAATGCAACGTGGAAACAAGGGTCATCATCCTCGAAAACATCTTCTACCGTTTTACGCCTTGCTGGACATTTGGACCCAATTCCATTGGTGCCCGTTTCTTTTGGGCTTGGCCTGTATTCAGAGACCTGGAAAGTGAGTGAAGCCGATCATTCAATGTCTAGCCTATCCAGCTGGAGCGCCGTTCCCGAGATTCAAGCTTGGATACCACTAGGAGACCTGAGGCCGTTCGTTCGCGTCGGTTACAGCATCCTTTCTGGCTACTCTGGTAAAGCTAATATCGGAACCGCACCTGCAAACGTCTCTGGCTCAATCGCCTTAGTGGGTAACGGCGTCCATTTAGCTGCTGGGCTTGAATGGAATATTCCGGTCGTGCCATTATTAAGCGTCATTGGATCAATAGAGTATGCTGACGAAACTGTTAGACTCGCAAAAGATAAGATTGGCGATGTCGATATTTCATCTGCATTTAAGAATGTGAACCTTAAAAGCACAGCAATTCTTTTAGGCGCAAAATTGAGCATTTGATGAACCGGGATATTTTAAAACGAATTAAATTCAGAGAAACACGTCGCAAAAAGACTGGTGGGTCAGGCACTCCTTTGGGTAAAACTCGCAAAAAATTGAAGAGTTATGCGGAAGCGCCGCGGAAATTTACAAAAATTTTCACAAAGACTGCCAGTCACTTGCGTAAAATTAAGAAGATTGAAGAAGAGCATGGTCAGTTATCTCAAAAAGGACTGCACGCTCATATACTTGCATGGGCTAGAGAGATTTTAGGTGTCATTGATATTGATGTGTCGATAAAGGGACAGCTACCAGACGAATCACGACCCGTTTTATTTGTTGGCAATCATGTCAGCTACATTGATATTCCTCTTTTGATGGCATCGGTACCTGTTGTTTTCGTCTCAAAGGCTGAAGTCTCAAAATGGCTGGTCATTGGCCCAGCAAGCAAAAGGGCCGGGACAGTTTTTGTCAAAAGAGAATCTACGAGCTCAAGGCATCGGACAGTGCAGGCCATCACAGACTGTTTGCTCGAGAGAAAACAAAGTTTGGCTATTTTTCCTGCTGGCACGACAAGCATCAATGAATCAAAACCATGGAAGCCAGGGGCTCTGAAGATTGCGGCCCGTCACAAAATTCCGGTGCAGCCGTTTCGCCTTACCTACGAACCACTGCGTAAAGTAGCATTTATTGATGACGATATTCTTCCAACTCATTTATGGAGTTTGTTAGCTCACGGAGATCGAGTAAAAGCTGTACTTGAGTTTGGCGAGCCTATCTTTATTAATGATCCTGTGCAGGATTGTGAAAAAATTTGGCACTGGACACAAGGCGCTCACGCCGAGCCGACGAAGCCCAGTGGTCAACGCAGCGAAAAAAAATCAATTCTGCCCTGGAAGCGGCGCTCAAAGAAAGATAATCCGTGAAACGATGGTCGATCATTTTGTGGGATCTTGATGGCACAATTACAGACCCGAAGTATGGCATCATAGAATCTTATATGAAAGTTCTAGAGGAAGAGGGCCTACCATGTCCAACCTTCAAGGAATTAGAATGGGTCATTGGCCCACCAATTCGCGAATGCATTCAAAAGGTATTTGCGGTTTCTGATCCGACGAAAATCGAATTTTTGGTCGCTCGATTTAGACACTGGTATGGCGATCAAAAACTCATGTATCAAGATACTCCCTATACTGGAGTTAGAGAAATCCTACTTGCCAACCAACGCCAAGGGTTAAGACAATATGTTGCGACTTCAAAGGCACATCCATACGCTCGGCAGATTTTAACTTTTTGGAAATTAGACCACTTCTTTTTAGACATTAATGGTAGCGAATTAGATGGTACTCGCTCAAAGAAATCAGAACTTCTAAAATGGATGGCAGAAAAACACGGTTGGAAAAATGTCGACCAAATTGTCATGATCGGCGATCGGCATCATGACATAGATGCTGCCAATGCCAACGGAATCGACTCAATTGGTGTCACTTATGGCTATGGGGGTCGTGACGAGTTAGTATCTGCAGGAGCTACATATAGCGAACCAAAATCTTACCGCTAACTGCATTCAAAATTGCTTCAAAATGTGTTATTATTATAGTGAGATCCGCTAGGTTCTCATGGTTTTGCTAAAATGATCCGATGAGCCTTTTGTTCCAACTGAAGGAGGATTTGCAGTATGAGTCATGAAAACGATAACAAAACGGAGTCCAATTCGTCTGCTTCAGGAGCTTCTAATTCACCATTGGGCAAGCTCCTTGAATTCAGACCCGTCGCCAAACAATCTGCCAAATCAAATCAAAAAGCTCACCCCGATGCAGCCAGTATTAAGCTCATGAAAATCTCTGATGAGATTGATGCGCTGATATTACACCACGTCAACACTGGTGATATTGACCTTAAAGATCTCGCAGGCCTTCTTTCCCACCGCTTGGGCACTTTAATGAGTCATATTGAAAACAAGAAAGAACTACTACCCATTTGTTTGAATGTCCTTAAGAAACAAGCGAAGGTCGACTAAGTAACTGGTCGTTGCGGACCCATAACTCAATGCAAAAATGTTGACCTAAGCCCCTTTCTTTGCAGCACGCGCTTGAAAATACTTTCGAATATCTTCCTTACTCGCATTGACATTGATGGAAATGATCGATGTTTCGATGTCTCTTGTTGTTTGACCATTTCCAATATCAATACTCATATAGCCCATATTTTCTTTAGTGAAGTGTTTATTTTCAAAAAACACCTCCACAATCCGCAATTTTGTAATTTCGCAAACTGGATCGGGAACTGAACAGTATAAGCTCGTTGTGGGAATTGTTTTTTCGAAATATTTAAAAAGATCCAAATATTTTGACCTTTCAATCAAACGCGAGTGTATCTCATCGGGCTTAGCATTCATCTTTATCTCAATGCTGCTTGGAGAAAACAGTTTCCAATTTTCGCCCACATGAATTGACGCAACCTTGATAAGGTCCTTAGAAATGGCATCGCTACGATGTGCATAAGTATACATGGTATTGAGTCCAACGGTGCAATCCACAAGAATGGAACCGCATAACAAAGAAATCCCTGAGTATTTTGTGTCATATGATTTCTTTTCTGCAAGCCAAAGCAGTCTTCGTTCCAAAGCAGATTTAAGATCAGACGCACTAATTTTCTCACTTAGCTCTAATCTATAGGAGTCAAAAATATTAGTTTTATCCGCAATTTTTAGGTCAGATAACGAAAGTGAATTGGAAGTAAATTGGGGATTGTCTCTAAAAAATCTTTGAAGCATCTGAGTTGCAGATCGGCATCTTTCATGAGACAGCGAGCATCCTACTACCATGTTTGGAAAGGTTCGTGCAAAGCTTCTAGCGGCACTAACATTGTCAATTCGCTCGTCAAAAGTAGCGATAAGCTGACTTTCGTTTAAATTTGCCTTCACTTCAAAGGTACTAAAAAGGTACTGAAGCGAGTTGCTATCGATGACAAAAAGAGTTGAGAAGTCGAGATTGTCCTTAGTATATTTTTCATTTTTAACAAGAATAGAGCGAATCAGTATCGAATATTTAACGCAATCCAAACTGGAAGTACTATAACAATTTATAGATGCATCTTTAAACTTTTTTGTAAAAGCATTGGCATCAGCGACAATTCTCACTCTATCGCGAAAATCTCGTTCAATGACGTCTTTTGCCGAGCCAAACTTCAATTCGATGGTCGAAGATGTTGGATTCCATACTTTATCCGTCTTATCTGTCAAATAGACTGTTGTAATGGCTGTGCTTTCTCTTGTCACCTTGGGGTCTATATTTGAGAGAATTGCATTCACTCGCTTTTCTTCTTCTTTACACTTTTCGAATTGGCTGAAGTTAAGACATATATATGAAAATATCGAAGGTAAATCTGGCTGACTAGATGCTTGAGCAATTTGGGCATTCCCACCGCCATTTGCTGAGGGACATAATCCTTCCATCCGGCCAGTCAGCGATTTCATTCTTTCGGAATAGATAGAAAGTGTCGGCCCCGTCGCAGGGATTGTTCTTTCTGTTGTTGATAAATAGTCATTTAGAATACTTTTAAAATTAGTGCCCGTCGAAGGCTGATTTCTACAACGCGAAACTGCATTTAAAATTGATTTTATAGTCGTCGTGGTTTCTGGATAGTCTGAATCTTCGACTGATTTTCGCCATTTATCTTCTTGGGCCTGAGTCAACGTTGCAGCCTCATAAACGGCCCTTACAAAAATATGCAGTAGACCTTCTGTCGCGGTTGCAAATCGACCTGGGTTTCTTTGACGATTGGTTGTGTAGGGAGACGCCTTAAAAAGTTCTGGTATTTCAGGCACCTCGTCGAGGATCCTTGCGGGAGACGAAGACATCTTCTTAATGCATTCCGGTCTTCTAATAATCCAAAATCCTTCTCCTGGCCAGAGGTGGTCGGAAACAACCTTGATCCCATAAATATCAAAATAGCTTGCCAAAGCCTTAGTACATTCCGTTTCTGGAGCTTCAAATTTAAAGGTTGTTGAGGGTTCACACTGACGTCTAAAATTCTGTATCCCACGAAATTTTGGATAATTCTGAATCCATTGAACAAATCTACTGTCACTTTCGAGTTCCGCAATATCTGCTCCGACATTCCCCTTCTCTTGGCACTCCTTAGAAATCTCAAGTTTTACGATCCAAGGGGCAAGACTTCTATCCTTGTAGAGATGATCATTTGCATATCTCTCGTTATAGGCAGGATGTTGACCTGCATAAAACCCTTGTCGATAGGGGAGATAGTATTTTACAGATGGGATTTCAATCCATTCCGAAGGAGTCGGTCCGGAGTCGCGGTCACCGAATTTTGAAAGATGTTTAAACTCACCGAAATGATAAAGCACTTGCGTCGGGACTTCCTTCGATAGAGAAACATTTCCTTCAAGTTCTGAATTTGATTTTCTTGGTTTACAGGTT
>JAPLFV010000384.1 GCA_026390495.1 Pseudomonadota bacterium
AAAACATTAAATTGTCCTGCTAATTGTGAGATGCAATAGTAATCATCAAAAACCAGTTATTACAGTTTTTCAACATACTGAACAGCCGCCTTAGCTAAATCCTCAACAGAAGGCTCGCTAAGAGTGACTATATTGTCGAAATGCCCTTCGATTGCTGCCTGGGTTGTAGGTCCAATTGCAAAGGCACATAGAGACTTTTTTAGTCGATTTTCAGAAGGATTCAAGGTTCGAATAAAGCCATCAACAGCAGATGGAGAAGCGAAACAAGCTGCACCCTCTAAACTTTGAATGTAACGATCAATCGTTTGGGCATCAGGTCTTTTACCATTTGGAAGATGTAGAGCTTTTTCCGTGTAATAGATTGGAAGTGCATCGACCTCTATTGCGTAACGAGCCAAGTGCTCAGCCAAGTTGTAGCTAGGCTCTCGCGCAGCTGGCCATGCCACATTTGTATCCGGTGAAACATTTCGTGACATCCATACTGCCAGTTGCTCTGCTGACTGAACTCCAGGCGGTATCTCAGCATTTATGCGAATATCTCTTAGTGCCTTTTGAGTGGCTGAACCGATCGTATATACTGCCTCAGCAGTTCTCATTAAATTTATGAGTGCATGGTGCCTTTGTGAATATCGAACTGCGTTTGCACTTGTGAGGACAAAGATTTGCGGCTTTTGCTTAGGGAATTTGACTGGCAGTCCCTGCAACGCGATGCAAGGTAAATGTAATGCTTCTCTGTTCAATTGTTCAAAATTTTTTTTATCCAAATCCCAATCGTCAAGGGCTCTTGTCCAAATAATTTGAGGCATTCTAATTTACCTTCTTCTTGAAAAAAGTTCGTCTTATAATCTTATTTTGACTTTTAATTCTTCCAACAATGAATTGACGTTTACATCCCGCAATTTATCCAAAAGAATGGATGCAAACTGTTGTCCATCCTTCAATTCAGCCGTAAGTACGGTGTGATTAACCCGGCACTCCTTGCCTGATGGTGTCATGACTAAAACTTGGCCCAGAGTTTTAGTTGGGTCTCTTTCGCAGGTAGCTACCAAACAACCAAAAGGCATATTGCAGTCACCGCCAAGAGCTCGCAAAATATTTCGCTCGATTGATACATGCAAATTAGTTTGATCGCAGTTTAATTTTTCAATAAATTGAGAAAAACGTGACGAAGCTGGTAGTTCAATTGTTAGCGCTCCTTGACCGGCGCAAGGGATAAACCATTTATAATCTAGTTTATGTGCGTGAACGTTCTCGATGGAGAGTCGATTTAAGGATGCTTCCGCCAATATAATTGCATCTAAATTCAAGTCCTCAAGTTTTTGCAATCGCGTATCGACATTGCCTCGGATAGGCACGACATCAATATTTGAATGCAAGTTTTCGAGAAGACATTTGCGACGCAAGCTGGATGTTGCAATCCTTAATTTGCCCAAAGATTTAAGTTTCTGCGCATCCAGTACCTCGCCTTTGACGAGTCCAAGTTTAGAATAAAGGGAATTTCGAAAGATGATAGCGTCTAAAAAGCTATGACGTTTCAATATTGCGCCCAATCTAAACTCTTCTCTTATATTGACGGGTAAATCTTTAAGAGAGTGCATCGCCAAATCAGTTGAACCAGCTAGCATGGAC
>JAPLFV010000006.1:0-11413 GCA_026390495.1 Pseudomonadota bacterium
CACACTCAGTCAGCCCTATCATTGTAAGGTGAGGAATCATGTTTAATGACGTGTGCTAAATTACTTCCATCTTTCGTTAACCTATAAACTGCTAGGTTTCTCTTGGGGAAGCCCTGCTCATTCAAAGTCCATCTCCCTAGAATCCCGGAAAATTTTTGGCTCTTGATTGCCAATGAAAGATCTCGTCCACGCAATTGTGGGTGGTTCTTGTGTGCTTCACTAACTAGGAGAATTGATTCCCATACAGCGTAACTCCAGGGTTTTATATGGATTGGTCCACACCTATCTCTTGATGTCTGTGAGAAGAATCTAGTAGGATTACTTGAATTGCTTTTGTCCCAGATGCCGTTGAAAGTGACATCAATTCTACTCTCCATGTGACGTTGTATCAGGGGTTGTGCTTCATAAATTCCCGCGTGAGTAAAAATTTCAAATTGCCCTTCAAGATTCTTTACCATGAAGAAGAGGCGACTCAAGTCTACGGCATACACCGGCGCGTAAATGAATGTTTTGCTAGCACTTGAGAACGGACCGCCCTTTATCGCAATTGTTGAGAGTTCAGACGTTTTAATACTGATAATTTTTCCGAGGTAGCCGTCCTTCAATAGCTGATTTGTCAACAGATTCTTATAGGAAATTGAATAATCTACGGAATCATTGTAGTAAATTATGATGTTTTCAAATTTTTTCTCTTTCGAAATTCTTGTACCGAGAAGTTTTGCATATTGCGATGCAGAAGGGAGCATTGGTATCACATCAGGGAATTGATGGTAAATTTTTGGTTCTGTTGCAATAGGGAGAATTTGGACTATATCAGATGTTGCTAGGCTTCTTGCAGATAAGTGAGCATCACTAGATAAGATAGGCCCAACCACGGCTTCGAATGATTCTTTTTTTACCTTTTTCATCAGGCGGTCTATAGAGGAAGCCGAGGACTCATATCGGAGGAATTCAACTTTGACATTTTCAACAGCATGGCCCCGGATCGCTATCTCTCTACTGATTGCACATTTCACGTCCATACTCGTTTCATCGTAGAGGACGGCAATTTTTAGGGGAGTTGATTTTGCAGTAAAATTTGACTCTACCTGAAGGAATGCACATCCAGACAGAGAAAGGGCAACGGCTAATTTTATCTGAGAGGAAATTCTCATAGGGCTGTCTCTAGGTTTACGAGTTTTGTCACAATATGCGACTCCCGCATAAACCACCGGGAGCAAGGAATATGCCGTTTTTGAGATTAGGGTATAACTAGCTGATTTTCGAAAAATGGCCGACTATTTTGTCAAAATGCTCAATTCGACCGAGTTGATTCTGCGCCCGGTTATTGGACACTTCTGGGCGAATTCGGGACGCCTGTTTGCGCAAGCAAATGGCAACATGGTAAAGTTAGGTCATGCGTTAATCACAGATGGAGTCGTCTATGCAGAAGAAAATAATGTCACTTCGAATAGGGAAATTTGTACTTGCAGGGGCTTTTAGTGTTGGGATTCTAGTCCCGTTTATTTCAGCATGTAAAACAGTAAGTCAAAACAAAGCAGAAGAAAAGGCGATAAATGGCTTGTCTGGATCCACGGAACAACCCATCTGTATCGGCACAAGCGACGCAGAGTTCGAAACTTTTTTGATGGGACTTTGGCCTAATTCCTCTGATCCATCAGACAAAGGCTCTATCATTGCTGATCCAGGTTATCAGTCTTACCTAAAAAAGATTCTGCCTACAATCCCAATGAACTTATTGAAATGGTACTTCGGTTTGGGAGGGCAGTTAACTCTGATTGTTAATGCCAATCAGGTTTGCTCAGATCAGGGAAATCCGTCCGTAATGATTCCTTTTTCAAATGAGAAAGGAGAATTAGCTGGCTGCTTAAGATCCGTAGGATCATCAGTTGTTAACTCTCAGTTTGTGAGCGTTGAAATTCCTCATATGTATGTTCAGATTGAAACTAAAAATTTCACGCCTGAAACTGTCTATAAGAGTGCCTCCAATGTTGTCCAAGGATTTGCGTTGGTTGCAAGCTATTTTGCTTCAGAACTTGCTAAAAGCCCTACTGGAGATTCGCTGTATTTTGGAAATTCTGAACTAGAAGAAGAAAAGCAGAAAATGGCTTTCTTTTTAGCTGACGACATCGTTAATGCAAAAAACTTGGGATTTATAGCTGATACTCCAAAGGCATTAAGCTCAATTGCGTTCGATCAGGGTATTTTTGATCCAAAATTAGATCGCAATGTTAGATACACAAAATTTAAGGATCCTAACAATCAATCTAAACTTGAATATTCGAAATTTTTGAATCTGGTATTCGCTCAAGTATTGGCCGCAGATATGTGTAATGATAAAACAAGACTTCAAATCAACCAGGTTTCTGGTGATTTCAAACAAGTTGGTATGCAGTATTACAATGAAACTAGAAAGCCTTTTATGGAAGCTTTGGGAAAATCGACTGAGGTTGTGGCGACACCAACGACTCCATCACCGACTCCGGCAACGGAAGCAAAGCCCGCTGAATCTGCTGCGTCAACGACCGTCGATCCTGCAAGTACTGGAACTTCAACTGCACCGACGACATCATTGGGCCTCGCAGAATCTGGCGAAGTGTCAGTTCCCCTTGAAGAAGCGCCAAGTCCCGCCGACGGAGGCAGTTTGGGTCTTGAAGGTGGTAGAAGATTTCCGATTGTAGCTGCCGTCATATCGTTTCCGTTTGCGGTAGGAAGATTTTTGGTTGAAAACAGACCCATTCGAACCTTCTTTAGGGAATATCAGCCTATTCGAAATACGGCACGATTTGCCGCCAATACAGTCGGTTTTGTAGCATATACTGGCACGCGAGTCATAGGGGGCGCTGTAAATGTAACAAATAGAGTCGTTATTGGCTCGGCGCATGTTATTGGAAGGGTTGCTGGTGGAACTATCAATGCAAGTAAACGAATTGTACACTTTGCGGCTGTAGGGACCGGTCGACTGATTGGAGCTACTAGTCGAGTGGGTGTAGGAATTGTTACCTTTCCCTTTAGAGTTTTGAGCTTTGGTCGACGATAGTCAGTCGAGCTGAAAAAAAGTCGAGTTCAACGCGTAAAATAGACGTTGAACTCGACTTTTTTAATTGTACTCATTGCGTGATTAACTGGCGCAATTGCTTATGAACCTCTATTAGGCTGCTCTCGCACACCAATGTTTTGAACCTTTCCCTATGCTCCGCACCTTTATAGCGACATGTAGATGAGTATTGGATGGTCTTCTCATTGATAACCAATGCTACTGACCAATCCCCTGTCATAAAATCTCCATCTACAGTTAACTGAATGCCAGGAGTTTGACTGGAAGGTATCCGTTTATTTGAGATTGCAATGTTTAAGTTGATACCTTTGTCATTGCCCCCTAGCAGTCTCTGATAAATCGATCCGTCGGTAACTGTATCGAGAATATAAATTGGCTGGTTTAGGTTTGACAATTCAGTTGAAAGTTCTTTTGCCACATCGTAGTCGTTCTCTCCAATGACCCAAGTGGAAAGGCTTGATTTGAGCCGGGGAATCCATTTTGAATCAAGCTCTTCCTTTCGATTCGGTGGGTACCAAATTTTTATGTCTACATAGGGAACCCTAGCACGATAGCCGAGTAAAAAATTTGAGTCTTTCAGGTGCTGTTCTACAATCTCTCCAAGCCTTGATTCACTCAGGCCTAAGCATGTTAACTTGTAAAGTTGAGTTCTTTGGGAAGAAGGAACATTTTCCGAGAGAATATCATTCAATGAGGAACACCAGATAGCCGCAATCTCGTTAGGTGGTCCAGGAAGCGCAATGATAACGCAGGACCCTAAATTACTATAAAACCCTGCTGCGGTGCCATTTGGGTTCTTTAGAACGGTAGCACCTTCAGGAAAGAAACATTGTTGGCGATTCGATTCTGAAATCTCAACATTTAAACTGAGTAATCTATTCTTTGTGTTATTCCATGCTTCCTCATTCCAAACTAATTTTCTTTGAAGAATTTTTGCCAAAACGTCTCTTGTGAAATCATCAGATGTGGGTCCCAGTCCACCAGTGACAAACATGAAGTCTGCGTGATTCATAGCGAACTTAAGGGACTGTTCCATTAATTCTCGATCGTCGGGAACAGTTAGGTGCATTGAAATTGAATATCCAAGGTCAACTAAATTGGCAGAAAGCCAGGATGCGTTTTTATTAAGAACGTCTCCCGTTGTCAGCTCTGTTCCCACGGCTACAATTGCAATTCTGTTAGAGTGCAAAACTTGGCTTTTCATTTGGGCGTGCTCACTTTGAAAATTTAAACTCTGCTTTGGCATCTCGAGTAATTAATTGCATTAAAGCATCTTTAATTGGCCTTTTGTTGTAAAGAACGTTGTGAACTTGATGGATGATAGGATTCTCAACTTGGTACCTTTTGCTAAGCTCTTCGGCAGCTTTAGCAGTTGTATACCCTTCTGAGACGCTACCAAGGGTTTCTAGAGCCTCTGCCACAGTTCGTCCTTGACCGAGTTGAAATCCTAACGAATAATTTCTGCTCTTACTGGAACTACATGTCAAAAATAGATCTCCCACTCCTCCTAAACCTTGAAATGTGAGTGGATTAGCTCCCATTTTGACGCCTAAATGAGTCATTTCCGCGAGGCCTCTAGTAATGATTGCTGCCATGCTATTCATTTGCAAACCCAATCCCGCGCAAGCACCGGAGGCAATTGCTATTACATTTTTTAGTGCGGCGGCAACTTCGAGGCCAATTGGATCATCACTAGTGTAGACTCTGAAGTGAGGCGCATGGAATAGATTCTGAACTGATTTAGCTCTTGCTGGAGAGTGGCTGGCTGCAACAACGGCTGTCGGAAGTTGTTGCGCAACTTCGATCGCAAAGCTTGGCCCCGAGAGAACAACTGCTTGCTTAGAAATGTTGCTGCCAAATATTTCGGCATAAAGTTGCAGGGGGAGAGACCCAGTTGAAATTTCTATTCCTTTAACGGAACAAATTAATATTTTTTCGCTATTGAATAGGGGGGCAAGGCTGTTAAGCACACTGCGCATGGCTTGCATAGGAACTGCAACCACTAGAGCTTCTACAGTTTTCATAATAGAAGCGTCGATAGTGTTGATCGCTTTAAGGGTCGGTGATAAGTTAATGGTACTAAGATATTTAGGATTTTTGTGTTCCTTGTTGATTGACTCAACTACAGTTTTGTCGCGAGCCCATATTGTGACGTTTTTACCTTCGTGAGACAGATGGTTAGCAAGGCATGTTCCGAAATTTCCTGCACCGAGAACTAAGATGTTTGCAGGCGAAATAGTTTGCTCTGACATTGTGTCTCCCGATTGCGTGGTTAATGAGTGGCTTCAATTTTGCGCGTTCGATGGTTTTAATATAGCAGAGTTTTGACAGAAGGTGGATCTATGAACGTTTATATTCCAGTACTGATTGCACTTGGATTTGGAGTGGCCCTTGGAAGTATTTTGAGCGGTTTAGCTCATTTTATGGGCCCAAGAAATCCGCGTCCTGAGAAAAACGACCCTTATGAATGTGGTGTTCCGAAAGTGACTGGGGCCACTGAAAAAATGAGCGTTAAATTTTATTTAACTGCCATTCTTTTTATTCTTTTCGATATCGAAACCATTTTTTTGTATTTGTGGGCGAAAGCCTTTCCTCAGCTTGGATGGTTTGGAGTTATCGAAGTTATGGTGTTTATGACTATCTTGGTTGTTGGCTACATTTATGTTGTAAAACGCGGAGCACTTGAATGGGATTGACTATGAATGAATTTACGGTTCAGTTTATTGCGACATTATTGAAATTCGCTGTTATTGCAGGTCTATGTATCAACATTCCGCCTATTATGGTTTGGGCTGAACGCCGAGTTCCCGCATTTATGCAACGTCGTAAGGGTCCCAATCGAGTTGGAATTTTTAAATGGCGTCTATACGGACTTTTGCAATCTGCAGCAGATGCTGTGAAATTAATATTTAAAGAGGAAGTTGTACCTGAAGGAGCAGCTAAAGCCTTTTATCATATCGCTCCAGTCTTTTCTGTTTTCCCAGCAATCATGGTAGCTATGGCGATCCCTTATGGTCCCGATATTCAATTGTTTGGTTATACAATTCCACTTTCTGTGATTCGAGTTGATGTAGGTTTTTTGTTTATTTTTGCGATTTCCTCATTGGCTGTTTACGGTGTGACTATTGCAGGATGGGCCTCTAATAATAAGTATTCGTTACTGGGTGCTTTGCGTGCTTCAGCGCAAATGATCTCATATGAAATCCCTTTAGGAATGTCATTGATTCCTATAGTTCTCCTATATGGCTCTTTAGATCTAAATACGATTGTCATTGCTCAAAGCCAAATTTGGAAATGGGGAGTCGTACTATCGCCTATTTCATTTTGTTTGTTCGTCATTGCGATGTTTGCTGAAACCAATCGGGCACCTTTTGATCTCGCTGAAGCAGAAGGAGAACTGGTGGCAGGATTCCATACAGAGTATACATCTGCAAAATTTGCGGCATTCTTTTTGGCTGAATATGTCAGTATGTTCGTGCTTTCATGCTTGGCAGCCACAGTTTTTTTTGGTGGTTGGCAGATCCCATTTTTCGATATTAGGTCGCTCGACGTGCTGATTGGAATTCCTGGAGTATCTGGGCTAGTCGGATTTGGCGTTCTATTCGTTAAAGCAGCCTTTTTTATGTGGTTGTATGTATGGGTTAGATGGACAATTCCAAGATTTAGATATGATCAATTAATGAGCCTAGGGTGGAAATTTATGATTCCCATTGGATTATTAAATGTTGTGGTGACGGCAATTGTATTAGCTGTGATTAGATTCTAGTACCTTTTTTGAGTAGCATTTCGGATGTTTGATCTCCCACTTTTTCTAAATTCGTCTTTATTATCAATTGGTGTTTTTCATTTTTTTGCTGCAATGATTACTATCGTTTCTCTTTTGGTAGTCGTCAGCCAGCATCCAGTTAAAAGTGCGGTTTTTTTGGTGGTAGATTTATTTTTATTGGCTGGACTTTATGCTTCCATGGATAGTCACTTTATCGCCGCAATCCAGATATTGGTTTATGCTGGCGCCATTGTTGTCTTGTTTCTGTTTGTAATCATGCTTTTAAATTTAAAGGCAGATAGTATAAAGGGCTTAAGGTTTTCAGCCCCGGAGGCAGCCGCTTTATTGATATCTTTCATTGGTTTTTTAATCATGACTTTCAATGTTTTTCGCGGTCAAGCCCCCGAGGGTATAAAAGGCGGCTTTTCAATTGAGGCAATTGATGCCAATGGTGGAAACACATATATGGTCGCGATGCGATTGCTGACGACTTACATTTGGCCTTTTGAGTTGGCGTCCATGTTGATTCTCCTTGCAATCGTGGCAGCAATTGTCATTGCAAAAAAAGATAAGATCTTAAAATCATTAATTCAAAAAGAGTTGAGGTAAATCAAGATGGTGCCTGTTGAACATTATTTTGTGTTGGCCACGGTTATGTTTTTTCTTGGTATTTGTGGTGCATTATTTAGAAGAAATTTAATCATGGTTTTGATGTCTATTGAATTGATGTTAAATGCCGTAAATTTGGTTTTCATTGCCGCCGGTCGAGGCAATAGTAGTTTAGATGGTCAAATCATGGTGGTGTTTGTCATTACTGTTGCCGCCTGCGAGGCAGCAGTTGGGCTGGCGATGGTTATTGCTTTGTTTAGAAAATATGGAACTGTAAATACTGATTTTTTGCGCATACTTCGTGGTTGATTGACTGAGGGGGTTTTGATGTTGTGGATTGTGCTTTTAGCACCACTAGTTGGTGCAATTGTAAATGGATTATTTTTGCGCAAGGCGTCAAAAAATGTCAGCCATGGGGTAGGCGTTTTGGCGATGGCGGTTTCATTTGCCGCAGCAGTTGCTGTTTTTATGAAAATGTATTCATCAAATGGGGAACCGCAGATTTATTTCGCATTTGATTGGCTGCAGGCCGGTGGTTTTTCTGCCCCTTTTAAATATTTAGTAGACCATCTATCGGGAATGATGATGTTGGTTGTAACTGGTATTGGTACCTTGATTCATATTTATGCCGGTGGCTATATGCATGAAGAGGAAAGTACTTATAGATTTTTTACCTATTTGAATTTGTTTGTATTCATGATGCTTCAGTTGGTGTTGGGCGATAATTTGATGGTGATGTTCGTTGGATGGGAAGGAGTTGGCTTGTGTTCATATCTTCTCATTGGATATTGGTATACAGACGACAAAAATGCTGCTGCTGGAATGAAGGCTTTTTTAGTAAATCGGATTGGCGACATTGGTTTTCTGTTAGCGATTTTCTTGACTTATAAGCATTTTGGAACTGTTAGCTTTTCTGAACTCAAAAATTTGATTGGGACTGGCACCTTAGATGCGGTGAAACTGGGTGCAATCGGATGGATCACTTTGTGCCTGTTTATTGGTGCTACCGGAAAGTCAGCACAAATTCCCTTGTATATTTGGCTACCAGACGCAATGGCAGGCCCCACTCCAGTATCGGCCTTGATTCATGCTGCGACTATGGTGACAGCTGGTATCTTTATGATGACAAGATTGAATTTTATGTTTTACTTGGCCCCGTCAACCATGCATGTAATCGCCGTCGTCGGAGCATTGACCGCCTTTTTTGCAGCAACCATTGCGCTTGTCCAAAGTGATATAAAAAAGGTTTTGGCTTACTCAACAGTTAGCCAGTTAGGTTATATGGTTTTGGCTTGTGGTGTTGGAGCATTTGATGCCGGGGTATTTCACCTGTTCACTCATGCTTGTTTTAAGGCATTGATGTTTTTGGGAGCGGGAAGCGTCATCGTCGCAATGCATCATGAACAGGACATGTTTAAAATGGGTGGGTTAAAGAAATACATGCCGATTACTCATGCTGTATTTTTAGTTGGAGTTCTCGCAATCATAGGAATGCCTCCTTTCGCAGGCTTCTTTTCTAAGGATGAAGTTCTTTGGAAGGCTTACATCGGAGCTGGACCAATAATTTGGGGAATCGGAGTTGTTACAGCTGGGTGTACGAGCTTTTATATGGTTCGCTTGCTCTGCCTGACTTTTTATGGCGATCACCGAGGAGCTGGTCATCATGAGAAGCATGATTCGCATGGACATGCTTCAAAGGCTGAAGAAGATCATGGGAACGGCCATCACCATTCGCCGCACGAAACTGGACCAATCATGTGGGCACCTTTGGTAGTGCTTGCCATCATGAGTGCGGGAGTTGGCTTGTTGGGAATCCCTCATGTTCTCGGTGGGCATAATTTGTTTGCAGAGTATTTGAAGCCAGTCATGCTGATTCCAGCGCAGGCAAAGGAACATTGGGAGTTTCTTCACGCGGAGTATTCTCATTCAATTGAGATGGGACTAATGGGAGTGTCAGTCGTAGTGATGCTTATAGCGAGCTCTGCCGCTATTGCTCTATATGGAAAAGGTCCTAAACCAATTTTGGCTACTTGGAAGAAGTCCTTTGCTGGAATTCATACAACGTTGTCGAATAAATACTACGTTGATGAGTTCTATGGGGTGACTTTTGTCAAAACACTCAGAGAAATGTCTCAGTTTTTGTGGGCTTTTGTCGACGTTAAAATTATTGATGGGATCGTTAATGGTTTTGCTGAGCTATGTAGGTTTTTTGGCGGCGTCTTAAGTTTCAAAATGTCAGGATCTATTCATCGTCATGCGATGGTTTTAGTCGTTGGGCTAGTATGTTTACTTTCGATATTAGTTTTTAACTAACACTAATACCGTCTAGGGTTCGCTTTTTTGTGTCTGATTAAAGTGGAGATTCTTGAATGCAATTATTAAATTCTCATGTGCTTTCAACATTGATTTTTTTACCTTTGATTGGCGCAGTACTTACTTATTTCTCGACGAATCTTAAGACCGCAAAAATGGTTTCTATGATTACCACGGGTATAAGTTTTTTATTGGCTGCTCATGTCTGGTTTTGGTTTGACGGTAGTACCTCTGCATTGCAGTTTGTCGAGGCTTACGAATGGATCCCTTCATTGGGTATAAAATATATTGTAGGAGTTGACGGGATTAGCTTGCTACTTCTGGTTTTGACTACCTTTTTAATGCCATTGATGCTGCTAAGTCAGTGGCATGTGGACGATAGCAGGCAAAAGAATTTTTTAGCATTACTGTTGCTTTTGGAATCAGGGATGATAGGTGCTTTGGTTGCGATGGACTTGGTGTTTTTCTATGTTTTTTGGGAAGCCATGTTGATACCAATGTACTTTATAATCGGTGTCTGGGGTGGAAAGAGGCGCATTTACGCTGCAACAAAATTTGTACTCTATACCGTGATTGGGTCTCTTCTGATGTTGGCCGCGGCGATCGTACTTTATTATATTCATTTCACTCAAACTGGAATTTATTCCACTAGTTTACTGGATTTATATGCGATCAAGGCGCCAGTCAATGCGCAGCTTTGGTTATTTATGGTTTTTGCCGTAGCGTTTGCGATTAAAGTTCCAATGTGGCCTTTTCATACCTGGTTGCCAGATGCTCACGTCGAAGCTCCAACAGTAGGGTCGGTAATCTTGGCTGGCGTATTATTGAAGATGGGAACTTATGGATTATTGCGATTTGCTATACCTTTGTTTCCAGATGCAATTCAGACTTGCGCGCCCCTTTTCGTATTTTGTGGGGTTGTGGGAATCATCTATGGTGCTTTGACAGCTTGGGTTCAAACAGATGCAAAAAAAATGGTGGCCTACTCCTCTGTGTCTCATTTGGGATTTGTCGTTGTCGGATGTTTTGCAGTGATGTCATCCGGAGAGCTGAATCAAGAAGCTTTGTATGGAGCGGTTTATCAAATGATTAATCACGGAATTTCAACCGGAGCGTTGTTCTTTCTCGTGGGAGTTATTTATGAACGACGTCATACTCGACTATTGGCCGATTTTGGTGGTTTAGCAAAGAATATGCCTTGGTTTGCGACAATATTAATAGTTGCAACTCTGAGTTCAGTCGGCTTGCCAGGGACTGGTGGATTTGTGGGTGAATTTTTGATTTTACTTGGCACGTTTCAGGCTATGCCAGTTGCTGCTGTGTTTGCATCACTTGGTGTTTTGCTGGGAGCTGTTTATATGCTGACTTTATGTCGAAAGATACTCTTTGGTCCATTGGATAACCCTGAGAATAAAGTGCTTGAAGATTTAAGCCCCAGAGAGTTTGGTTACCTTGTGCCTTTGGCTGTGCTGGCTATAGTTATGGGTGTCTTCCCCAACCTGTTTATGTCAAAATTAAAGCCCTCGGTTCAGTTTCTTGCGAAGAATTATAGGGAATACAGATTGGAGTACCGCCTTGGATCGGAATCTGCTTTTGAATCAAGTTCAAAGTTGGATTCCAATAAATTGAATGTGTCAGTTAAATAAATTTAGGAGTTGATCGTGAAA
>JAPLFV010000006.1:11434-13568 GCA_026390495.1 Pseudomonadota bacterium
AAGTTCCACATTTGAGTTCAGAATTTTATTTAGCTGCATCCCCTATATTGATACTTTGTGTGACAGCACTAATCGCTCTGCTTATGTCAGTTAGTAAGGTTTGGAAAGGCACTGCTATTCTCAAAGGTTTCAATTTGATTTCTCTCATTGTTGCCTTTGGGTTTGCACTGAATAATTTTGTGACAGGTGGTTTAGGCGTCCAGATATATTTATCTGGAGGTTATTTATCCAGCCGCCTTGGTGATCTGGGCCAAGTATTAATATTGCTTATTTCAATTGTCGTGACGCAAATGATATCCATAAGCTACCTATCTTCCAAATTTAACCGAGGGGAGATTGTTGCTCTCTTTCATATGGTTATCGCGGGAATGCTTGCATTAGTTGGAACTGATGATTTGGTGACTTTCTTTGTGGGCTTGGAAATGGCAAGTATCGGGATGTATGCACTAGTGGGGTACACTAAGCCTACGAAGATTAGCCAAGAGGCAGCGGTCAAATATTTTGTGCTCGGATCTATTGCAGCAGCCATTTTACTTTTTGGCTTTGGATTCATTTTCGCAGTTACTGGATCGCTTCGTATTTCAGAAATTGGAGCAGCAATTGCTAAAGTAGCCTTGAATCCCTGGGCAAGGTTGGGAGTGATATTTACCTTGGCTGGTATTGGATTTAAGTTAGCATTGGTTCCTTTTCACATGTGGACCGCAGATGCCTATGAAGGAGCTCCCACAGGACTGACAGTGTTTATGGCAACCGCAATGAAAGTCATGATTGTGATAGGGGCCATCCGATTGTTTGATAGTAATTTATCTGAGGTTAAATCTGTGTGGCTTCCAGCGTTGGGCTTTATGGCTGCAGCCAGTTTAATTTTTGCAAATATTATGGCCTTGGCGCAACAAAGCCTGAAACGATTGTTTGCCTATTCTTCCATTGCTCATAGTGGCTACATGGCTTTGTCACTTGCCGCAATGGGAGGCGTATCCTCGGCACATCAGGTTCCCTCTTTGATATTTTATTTGATCGCCTACGTTGTTATCAGTTTGGGTGTATTCGCAATAATAATGTGGTTAGAGAATGAAAGATGCGAAAATCTAATGGTTGATGATATGGCAGGTTTAGCAAAAAGATATCCTTTGACGGCTACCTCAATGGCAGTATTCATGTTTGCATTGGGTGGGATGCCTCCAACCATGGGGTTTATCAGCAAGTTCTATGTTTTCAATGCAGCTTTAAGCAATAACATGATGGCATTGGTTGTTGTCGCAGCGATAGGTTCTACAATATCTCTTTATTATTATATGAGGCTGATTGTAAAAATGTTTATGCTGGAACCAAATCCTGCGCTAGAGAATTTGATCAAGCCAGTCAAATCAAAATGGACTGTAGCTATTGTTGGATTTTGCGTCGTCGTCGTTTTGGCGGGTGGAACCTTTGCTCCAGAGACATTTATGAGACTAGCTAAGTCTACAACGGTACAGTCGGAATAATTCTAGTTTAAATTGTTTAATTGATTGTAAGTCTTTGTCGGGCGTGGCTAGATGCTTTGGAAAAGTTCTATTCCAAGCTTGCAGCGGTCAAATGATTCCAAATATCATTAAACGGCTTGCACATAATTTGACTTTCCTCGTGCCGAATTGTTGCAGAAGGCGCAATTTTCGAAAGCGTTAATATGAATTCCAAAAATGCGCCAAGTTGCTCTCGATTCCAGTCAGGACCCAGCACATAAATTATTGATAAATCAGATTCTCCTAGTAGAAATAGTCCCATATCGGGCATTTGGACGCCATTGAAGTTGAACGGATTTAAAGTGAAACTAACTGATTGTCCACGACCAGATACAATCCAATCTACAGGATTCTCAATAGAGGAAAGTTTTACCTCTCTTTCTTCTATATTGTCCCAGATATAGTCCTTTTCATTATGCCAGATGCTAGTTTTACTCATGATATAGTCAAACACCGCTTGATATTCAATTGGGCTTATACCATTAATTTCAATCTCCGGATTGATCCCAAACCATTCAGAATCTTCTAGGTGATCTCGCGCTTTTGACCATGCGTAATCAATTTGCTGGTTGGATAGCATATCAGCTCCCTTTAATATAATTAGGCGCTGCCAACACTTTCTGGAAATCGTG
>JAPLFV010000214.1:0-4134 GCA_026390495.1 Pseudomonadota bacterium
AATTTCTTGGCCCTTATTTTGCAATAAGAATTGTAGTTTGGATGAGCCAAACTAATTTAATGTAACCTAGGAGTTCACTATGAAATTGATTTCTTCACTTATCGCTATCGTTTCCTTGTCCGCTGGCGTTGCTTTGGCTGATAACCATGGCAAAGCACCAAACTGCGAAGTCATGAAAGGCAAAAAAGCAACTATGAAGCACGTTGCTGACGAAGCTGCTTGCACAAAAGCAAAAGGCAAATGGATTGCAACTGCTCCAGCTGCTGATGCTGCTGCTCCTGCTGCACCAGCTGCTGACGCTGCTGCTCCAGCTGCTGCACCTGCACACAAATAGTCTTTATTTGACTGTTTGAAAAACAAAAAAAGCCCCGAAGCAGCGATGCTTCGGGGCTTTTTTCATTTAATTTTTGTCACTTTGGCAAAGAAATATTAAATTTCCTCGCTCAGGATATGGATATCAATGCGTTAAAAATAAAGCCCCAAGTTTTTTAGCAGCCCAAGCTCGGAATCGATCGATAAATGCGTAGCAAGCCGGAACAACTACTAGGCTCAGCAATGTTGATGTAATGAGGCCGCCAATAACGGCAATTCCCATTGTTGTCCTTTGTTTTGAGGCTTCATTGAGACCAATAGCAACGGGTAACATGCCTGCAATCAATGCCACAGAAGTCATAAGAATAGGTCTTAATCTTGTCTTTCCAGATTCGATCATGGCAGCATTTCGCTCCATTCCTTCTGCTACTTTCTGATTGGCATAGTCTACTAAAAGAATCGAGTTTTTAGTCGCGATACCCATTAAGAGAATACATCCAATCATTGCAAATAAATCAAGTGAAACTCCCATGATGAGTAGGGCATAGAGCGCACCCGAGACTGCAAGAGGTAGCACGAGCATGATCGTGAAAGGAGTGACAAAAGATTCATATAAAGAAGCAAGAACCAAATATATAAAAATTACTGATAAAACAACAGCGACCGTCATATTCACAATCAATTCCTGAAAGCTTTCTGCCTGCCCAACAAATTGATATCTCATTCCCTCAGGAAGTTTGATTTCATTTTCTAGAATGTTTGTGATGTCGGTCATTGCTCCGCCTAAACCTGGCCCTTTTGCAGCGATATCTGCAGAAATTTGGATATACCGACCGCGATCTTGCCGGTTGATGTTTGCTGGGGTTGTTGTCTCAATTTTGTTGGCTACACTTGCTAGGCGAATATTTCGTCCATTCAGATTTGGGACATTGATCTCGTTGAAAACCTTAGTGATGTCCCTTTGATCGGGTCTAAGTCTTACGCGAATATCAAATTCTCGCCCCTCTTGCCTAAAGATAGCTGGCGTCGTTCCCTCAACTAAATTCCTGAGTTCTGCGCCAGCCATATTCGGAGCAACTCCTAGGAGCTGCGCTTTGTTTCGGTCAATCGCAAACTGAGTCTCGGGCTTTCCCGGTCTATGACTTATATCAACATCGCTCAAAGCTGGATGATTTTTGATCTTTTCAAACAGCTGCATGCTGTATTTTTCGATGAGATCAAGGTCGGTTCCAACTATGTTTACATTGAATGGTCTCCATCCACCACCGACACCGTCAATGTCTTTCACAACTGGATTGGCAAACTTGAATTCTTTGAGATCAGCACGAATGAGTTCTTTGGCTTGCGTTGTATTGATCGAGCGTTTTTTTGAGGAGACAAGAGATATATAGAATTCTGCTTTATTGCTCTGCCCCTCTCTGTTGCCTACGGTCAAAAGGGAAACAGCAACTTCAGGTCTTGCGCGAATAACAGAATCAACTTGCAACGAAACTTCATTCATCCTCTCAAGACTGGTTCCAGGTGGCAAATCAAGTGCAACTGCAAACTCACCATTATCTTGTGCCGACATAAACGTTTTCGGAATAAATTTTGCAGAATAAATACTGCCGGCAAAAACTCCAAATGAAATCAGGACAGTTAGAATTGGGTGACGAATGGATGCCTTCAATAGGGAGGCGTATCCTCTTTCTAAAAGTTGTTGAAAGCTCTCAAATGCGTCAAGCAGCGGCTGAATGGTGTATTTTGCGATACCTTTTCTGACAACGTGATGACTTCCGCCAAAATATGCTGACATCATTGGCGCGATGGTCAACGCATCGAATAGTGATATGGCCATGGCAAAGCAAATTGTTAAACCGAACTCTTTGAAAAATTGACCCACCATTCCTTGTAAGAAACCAATTGGACCGAATACCGCGATGACTGTCATCGTGGTGGCGATGACTGCAAGTGAAACTTCGCTAGTTCCTTCTATCGCGGCGGCAATAGCAGATTTACCCATGGCACGATGTCTAAAGATATTTTCGCGTACTACAATTGCGTCATCGACGAGCAGTCCCACAGCAAGACTCAGAGCAAGAAGCGACATGATATTGATAGTGAATCCTGCAAAAGCCATGAGGATGAATGCGCCAAGTAAAGAATTTGGCAGCGCCAATCCTGTGATAAGTGTGGAACGACCAGATCCTAAAAAGAAAAATACAACTAAGACGGTCAAGGCTATGCCAATAAATATTGACTCTTTTACATCGGCAACGTTGGCCTCAATCATCCGAGATGCTTCGCGAACAATTTTGATCTGTCCTTTTCCGGGCATGCCGTCAATCATCGTTTGGATTTTGTCTATTTGTTTTTTGATGCCTTTAGTCACTTCAATGGTGTTAGAGCCTGATTGTTTAAAAATCATAAACATGAGGGTCTTTTTCCCATCTAAATACGTCCTATTGGTCTCATCGACGAGAGCATCTTCAATGGTGGCAATCTTATCAAGAGAGATGGATGTGTCATTGCCAAGAAAATTTATGACCGTAGATTTGATGTCACTTAATGAGCTGAACTCACCAATAGCTCTGAGTGAAGCTTCTTTTGCACCTTGATCTGCCTTTCCAACTGGAACGTTTTGACCAGTTGCCGCTAGCCTTTGTGTGACGAGACTTGCGCTAAGCTCATACTCTTTAAGTTTATTCCGGTCTAGATTTACGTGAATTTCTCGCTTTCGTCCTCCAATGACGGTAACAAGACCGACTTGGTTGACTTGCTCTAAGCGAGGTCTGATGACTTCATCCGCAAGATCAAATAATTTGTCTTCGGATAAATCTGCGGTCAGTGTCAATGTTGCGATTGGTTGATCCGATGGAGAAATTCTCCTGATGACTGGCTCTTTCACATCATCGGGAACTTTTCTTTTGGCATTTGCAACTCGGTCTCTAACTTGTTGCTCTGCATACTTGATGTCTGTTTCTAACGAAAATTCTACGACGACGATACTGGCTCCTTCACGGCTTTCGGAGCGAACAGTTTTAATGCCGGAAATTCCTGATACTTCATCCTCGATAACTTTTGATACTTGAGTCTCGATTTCTTTTGGGCCTGCTCCTGGATAGACCGTAGTTACAGTCACAATGGGGAAGTTCACATCGGGAAACAAATCCACAGGAAGCTTCTTTAGTGAAAGGTATCCGACGGTTAACATTAAAATTATCAGAGCCGTTAAGGAAACCGGCCTTTTGATGGCCGTACTTGCTAAACTCATCCTTCACCTCCAAAGGTTTTCATGCGAGATATAATACTCAATATTTCTGACTTGTTTCGAATGACATTCAATTGGGCCTGAGCAAGGTCAGTTTCAAATTGAATCACTTGGAACATTGTTGATCGACCGCGACGTTGACGGTCTCGCTCCAGTTCCAATTTTTTATTTTGAGTCTCTTCTACTTTTTGAACGAGCTTGAGTCGGTTCCTAGATTCGTCAAGGCGTTGGACTAAATCTTGCCACTCCCGATTAAGTTCATATGATTTTCTGGCAAATACGAGATCTGTAGCTTGCTTTTCTTTTGACCAAGCGCCAATAAGTTCCTTTGATTGATCGCCGATAGGTGTTGAGAATTTGAATCCAATGGCCCAAACCGGATGCTGATTCCCCACGGTTTCAATTGCCATTTTTGAGATGCTGGCCTCATCACGACCAGTCAAAGAGTATGACGCGAAGACGTCCAATGATGGATCATACTTATGACTTGCTAAATCAAGTCCCAACTGCGTAAGCTCCTGAGACATTTTTGCAAGCGTTAAATCTTCCCTTTCCTGTAATTTCTGGGGAAT
>JAPLFV010000214.1:4195-17583 GCA_026390495.1 Pseudomonadota bacterium
GAAATTTGAGTTTTGTCAACGCCTCTCAAGGTATTGAACATATGTGAAACCGATCGTTCTTCATCTAGAGCAATTGTTAATTCGAGATTTCTTAGGTCCCAAAGGGATTGAGCTTGAACAAGATCAGCGTCATCAGCTAACTCTGTTTGAACGCGTTTTTTGTTCCAGTCGACGAGTCTCTTTGCTCGTTCAGAATTCTCTCTTGCCGTGCGAATACCTTCTCGCGCTAGAACGAGTCTCCAATACACGCCCTCTGATTCTGCTAAGGTCATTTTTCGTTTGAGTGTTTCTGAATACTTTGTCAATTGACTCTGTTTAGTTTGTAGTTCAATCGATTTTGTAAGGTCTCTACCGCCAGAGTTTTTCAAAAGTGGATGTGTCACTTCGAGTGCAAGTGAACCGTCATTCCATTTAGATTCTGGTACTATTCGGGGGTCGGTGCCATCAATTTTAGTATTGGCTGCCGTATATGTCGCTTTTGCTGCAGTTCCAAATTTTGTCATCTTGCTTATCCCAGCTTGTGCCTGGAAATTTGAGGTTTTATTGCCCCTTTGTGACTCGGGCACATACTCTCTTTGATCTTGAGCAAATTGGACGCTGGAGAACACGGTTGGGTTATAGGGAGACTCTGCATCGAGCGATTTCTCAATTGATGCGTCTGAAATAATCTTACTACTTTCAAAAGTTTGATTATTAGACTTCACTTGCTGGAGGTATTGATCGAGTGTCAGGGCAGCTGCATTTAACTGACTCGCCACCATTGAAAGAATCCCGAAAACGAGAGGTCGCCTTAGCCTATAGTAGTTTTTCAGATGAATTTCATTTATCATTCAATATTCCCTCCAATGTCATTTTGATCAAATGTTCTTTTACGTGTTGGCGATAGGATGCATCTTTCAATGTTTTGCCAAAATACTTCGCTGAAATTTCTTGGCTGCGTCCAAGGTGAAAAATAAATGCATAAAAATTGCTGGCAGTAAGCTCTGGGTCGATCCAACTCGCAAGAATTTTCAAATCTTTTGATGCGGCTATAAATGTAACAAAGGTGTTGAAGGCCTTTAGTAGCGTGTCTTCAAAAATATCGCCGAGAATCTCCATTTCTGTATGCAGATCTCGGTGCAGAATCGTGCAAACGCTCGGGTTTTCAACCTGATAGGTAAGCATTTCGTCGGTGAACATTTCTATGCGAACCTTAAATTCGTGAATATCCTTCGGAGTCACCAAAATGTTAGTAGCTACTTCAAGGCGAGAGGTCGCAGCCCTGGCTACACATTGTCGAAACAGTCCTTCTTTTCCCTTGAAGTAGTAACTTATCAAAGACACATTGACTTTAGCTCTCTTTGCGATGTCTTGGACTGTTGTGGCGGCAAATCCTTTTTCTGCAAATAGGCTTTGACCAACATCTATGAGTTGCTCGGGAGTTGTTTTTTTTAGTTTGGTTTTTTGCGGCATAAATTTTTGGGCAAATTATTTTTAGGGACATTGAAAATCTTTTTGTGATGATAAGTATACTTTGCTCATAAATTATTTTCAAATGCTCATTTGAATTTTGTAATTATTCATTTGAAATATATTGGATTGCCATATAAAAACGCAATAATACTGTATAGATAAAAGGGCAGCTACTCTGGCCAAAATATAATCCTATGAATATTTTAATGTTTTTTGCTCAGTTCAAAGTGTCCCTGAAAATCTAACCTATTGGCCAGGCAATCTGCCTTCATCATTGATTTTTGATCAAATTCTAAAGTTTTGAACTAATTATCCGATATTGATTGGGGTCGATTTCCAATAGGAGACTGTTATGAATCCAAATAGATTCCTTTATCCAATCGTATTGATCGCGATTTTGGCAAGCTGTCAGAAAGAATCGCGTCAAGTGAACATTGATGCCGCAAAATGTGCTGATAAAAATGATCCTAAATGTTTGAAGTCACCTACAGGTGGAGAGTCCGGCGGAGCTGGAAGTGCTGGTAGTGGGGGCGGCGGCGAAGGCTTTGAAAATGATCAATTTGGAAATGGTACTCTGGGTGCATCTCCGACACCGACACCGACCGATGATTCGATGTCACCTTCTCCAACCCCAGCTGAGTCTTCTCCCCCGATTAATTCTGGCGGCGGAGGCGGAGGCGGAGGCGGAGGCGGAGGCGTTGATCCCAAGATTGACGATAAGATAGACGGCGGTGGAGCCGGAGGACCGGATATTGGTGGCGGAGATGGCGGAGGCGTACCAGGTGGTCAGCAAAATCCTGATCCAGGCAAAGTTGAACCAGGAGAACAAATGAGTTTGAATCTGGTTGTCGCAAAAAGTGAAGCTGCTCCGAAGTTGTCACTTAAATTTTCAGAGAAAGACAAATCAAAAAAAGATTTGATGAAAGAGATCTCATTTTCTATTGGTGGAAAGTTTGTTTCGTCCTCAGAAGCAAAAACCGAGGGATCCATATCTGGAAAGTTGGAAATGAATGCAACTGTCAAATTTAAAATGGGTGATAAGGCATGTGAGGGTATGGCAAATTTTTCATTGAAAGCATCTGAAACACCAATAGCTGTAACCTGCAAATAGACTGTGAAAGTGATTTACAATTGGGAACTAGAAGGGGAATTTTTATGAGACATAACTTTTATCTTTTCATTGTAGCATCATTTTTAACCGTTGGTTGCAGAATACCTCTGGAGTCGAATGCGAGCAGGGTTAAAGATGCTGAAGAAGATCCTAGTAAGATCTTAATGGCTATGGTGAAGTTTGATGCTGCCACCGAAAGTCTGTCGTTATCTTCATCAGAGAAAGTCAATTTTCTAAGCGTAGTTCCGTCTTTAGAAACTGATAATGCAGGCTTAGTCGACGGCAAAACTGTTACCGGTGAGGTCATAAAAGAAGCCAGTGTTTCGCTTAGAAATATCAAAGTCTCTGTGGAAAGCAAACTTGCAAAAGGAGAGGTCACTTGCGTCACTCAAAAGGCCTCGCTTGGAATGCTGGTGTCGAGTGTGGAGGTAAAATTTGTTTGCGATCAGCCAATTAATGCAGTGGCAGGAAAAGATAAGCCGGATTCTGTGAATGGTAAAATGAATGAATCTACTGCAGAGCAGGGTAAAACATCCACTATGGCAATCAAGGGTACGTGTGCATGTAAAATAAATGAGGCCAGTAAGTCCGAGGTACCAGCGCTGTTTGATATGCCTGCTAAAAAAGATTGTCGGGCCCTTATCGATGCAAGCTATGGAGAGCCTATTCCTGACAGTCGCAAAAAGTACAAAATTTGCTATTATGTTTCTGCCGCTCCATCACCATCACCATCTCAGTCAACACAACAAAATACAGGTCCGTCGACGGGTTCTTCATCTTCCGCTAAATTTTGCAAATGTTCATTTGTAGAGTCGAAGACTGGTGAAATGGTTGAGTTTAAGGACAATACTTCATTGAGTAGCTGCATGGCAAAATCTGGGACTATGCAGCCAAACAAAGCCGGAGTGAGAATGACAACGACTGGCTGCAAATTGCAATAGCGTTACAAAATTTTTGTTTGAAAAGCTATCTCAGAGCGCAGTATACAGTTATTTCTTTTCGATCGTGATAAAGGTGTTTTGCCTTAATTTCAATCTGCTTTCCTTTTTTGGCGCAGTTTTCAGAAATTTGGTTCATACATTTATTGACTTCTTCCCATCGTAAGTTCATGGGTAATTTCAAATTGAAAATTGTATGGTGACACCAACCATTGATGATCCACTGCTCCATGAGAGCAGTGATGCGAGCAGGCTGTTCAACCACATCACAAACCATCCAGTCCACGGGCTTTAAGGGGCGAAACTTAAACGCGTCTTCCATCTCGTGGACAACCAATCCTGATTTCATGAGTTTATCGTCGATGACTCCATTGTCAACGGCTACTACATGAACACCTCGGGATACGAGTTGATAGGTCCATCCGCCGGGGCATGCTCCAAGGTCAACGGCCGTCATGCCGGAGCAGAGCTTTATCCCCAACTCCTCTGGGCCGAGTAGCGTGACAAACGCCTCTTCTAGTTTTAACGTAGAGCGACTTGGGGCATCGGTTGGAAACTTCAGCCTTGGTATTCCCATGGGCCAATGACTAGAGTTTTTGTTATCTGCGATACAGATCCAAACTGTCTCGGGGTCTGACATGACTAAAACTAAGCGAGGCAGGTGTGCAGCACCTTTACCTTTAGGCAATAATTTTGCTTTGTTTAATGCATTTTCAAGGGGTCTTTGGATCGACTTGCAAAACCCAGAAAGCTCTTTTGATTCATCTGACTCTGTCGTTTCAATTTCAAACCCGCTAAACGCATTGCAGCCCGCAAAAACGAGGTGGTTCTTTACGATGTGATCGATGATTGTAGTAACTCTGTCTCCCAGCTTGGGAATTGTCAAACAAACGGACGACCAAAGCAATTGTCGTGCAAAAATGAGTTCCTTCAATTTCAAATCGGATCTCAATCTCTGAATTGTCTCTCCACTGCATTGAACAGAAACAAAGCCAGATAAGTCTTTGTCTTTGACTATCAGCTCTTGCTGGCCAAATTTTGCATTGTTGTCGTTCAAAAGAGTTCCCAACTTAAAAAGGAGCTCTTTCGACGCATCCTTCTCAAATCCGGGCCTCACATGAATGAATAATCCAGTCTGATTTGTGCTATTCATTAGGGTTCTTGCATGAATGGATATTTATAATCAGTGATTGATTGAAGATTCTCTTTGATGGTCCTGTGGCTCACCCACCGTAACATGTTATAGACAGAGCCCGCTTTATCGTTTGTGCCACTTGCCCTCGAGCCGCCAAATGGCTGCTGCCCAACAACCGCCCCCGTTGGCTTATCATTGATATAGAAATTGCCCGCAGCATTCTCTAAAGCCTTAGACATCATGTTAATGTCATTCCTATCCTTGGCAAAGATGGCCCCTGTTAAAGCATAGGGAGTCGATTGGTCACATATTCTCAAAGTTTCTTCCAGCTTTTGGTCTGGATATACGTACACAGTCAACACAGGTCCAAAAATTTCTTCTACCATCGTCTTTGAATTTGGATCAGTAGTTTCGATGACTGTAGGCCTGATGAAAAATCCTTTCGAACTATCAACCTCACCACCGGCAATGATTTTGCATGTCGCGGAGCTTTTTGCTTGATTGATGTAGCCAGAGATTTTGTCGAAAGATCGCTGATCGATGACGGCGTTCACAAAATTTGTAAAGTCTTCCACATCGCCCATTTTTAAGCTGTTAGTCGTTTCAACTAGCTTAGACTTCAAGGTAGGCCAAATGGAAGCAGGAATATACGCCCTGGATGCTGCAGAACATTTCTGTCCTTGATACTCGAATGCCCCGCGCACAAGTGCTGTTGCGAGCATGTCAATGTCAGCTGATTTATGAGCAAATACAAAATCTTTCCCACCGGTTTCTCCAACAATGCGAGGATAGCTCTTATACTTTGAAAGATTCTCACCGACGGTCTTCCACAACATATTAAATGTTTGAGTCGAACCGGTAAAATGAATGCCACCCAAATTTTTGTGATGAAGTAAAACATTAGAAATTTCTGCAGCATCACCTGGAAGAAAGTTGATAACACCCGGAGGTAAACCTGCCTCTTCTAGAATTTGCATTCCAATCCAAGAGCTTAATACTCCGGTTGGCGCTGGTTTCCAAATGACAGTGCAACCCATGATAGCTGGAGCGGCGGCCAAATTAACTGAAATAGAAGAAAAATTGAAGGGTGCAATCGCATAGACAAATCCTTCAAGTGGTCTTGCCTCAAGGCGATTCCATTGACCTGGCGGAGAAAAAGGTTGCTCAGCATAAATTCTTTCAGCGTAATGGACGTTAAACCTAAAAAAATCAATCAACTCGCAAGCCGCATCAATCTCTGCCTGGAAAATATTTTTGCTTTGGCCGAGCATCGTGGCGGCATTCATTTTTGCGCGATACTTTGTTGCCAATAGATCAGCGGCCTTCAAAAAAACGCCTGCTCTGTCTTGCCACGGAAGTGCAGCCCAAGAATGTCGAGCCTTTTCGCAGGCATCAACTGCTAGTTGAGCCTCGAGTTTTGAGGCTTTTGAGGAGGTCGCTATTTTCGCGGAATGATGGTGAGGCATAACGACAGAATCTTGGTTTGTGGTGTAAATATGCTCGCCGCCGATCACAAGCGGAATTTTCACAATGGATGATTTCATCTCTGACAAGGTTTTTTTGACTTCAAGTTTTTCAGATGAATTTGCTACGTACGATTTGATGGGTTCATTGATGGGATGAGGAGTTTTAAATATGCCTGCCATAGTCGGTTACCTTTCAAATTCGAGTTTGCGCTTATTACTGTATATCAGAGTCGTAGGTCCTAGTCGATTACGATTGCTGGTTGGACTTGTAAAAATCAGTTATTTTGAGGAAAACTTGATCGCTGAAGAGAGGCGTGTAGTGGTTTTCACGGGGCATTTCATGGAGCTGAATGAGTTTGGAATTGGCGGCTGTTTGTCTAAGGAATTCCATGGGAGCAATCTTATCAAGAGAGCCAGTGATACATATGGATCTAAGGGTCAAATCTTTGATTCGGTCAGTCAGTTGTAAACTTTCAATGGCAGATTTTGCAATTGAGAAATGATCAGAAAACTTAGCGTTTTTGATCCTGATAGGGAATTCGTTTCTGCGAAAGGAACCAATAGCTGGTATCGAACCAATCAAGCCATACATATTGTAAGATTCACGAAAACCCTTGTGAAGTGGGCTGAGAAGTTCCGCATAAATGGGAATTCCAGTGGGCAGCTTAACGGGCATTGATAAAAAGCAACAGGAATCAAGATATGATGGATTTTTCAATGCAAAATCGGCACTGGCACATGCTCCAATACTGTACCCCATTGCATGCCACTTTTCTAAATCATGTAATTTTGTAGTTAACTCTTGCGCAAGGTCATTGTAAAAATCCGCGAAGGAATCCGGCTCAAAAGTTGAATGCTCTCCTTGACCATGCCCTGGTAAATCCGAAGTGACGATATTAAAACCTAGATCGATCAACCTAGTAAACAATTGTGCGTGTGGAAAAAGGCTGTCGTTTCCAAATCCATGTAGAAAAACGATCGTTTTTTGGGTGTCAAAAACATTCTTTCTGAAGTGAAGATAAGAAATAGGCCCAAACCTAGAATTGTAGGTGGATTCAACGCAAGTGACAGATCTTTCCTCAAGAAGTTTCAGAAACTTGCCTACCCAAGAATATCGCAATAGTATTTTCATGACCTTAATCCTAATGGAATCAATGTGAATTTGCCAATTTATTGTGAATTTCTCAACATCTGCCTTTATAGGAAAGACGCCGAAAGCCGATCAGTTGCTGAAGAGTTTTATCGTCGAAAGGAATTCACTTGGCCGATCCTATAAAATCAGCACCATTGCCAAAGCACCTTGGTCCCTACAAGGTTCTTGAAGAGGTCGGCGTCGGCGGACTTGGTCGCGTATTTAAAGCGATCGATGAAAGAAGCGGTAAGACTGTTGCTATCAAAGTTTTGCACGATAAGTTCATGAACAATCGAAAATTTCTTGGTATTTTTCATCGCGAATTGCTGATTATGTCTAGTCTTAATCATAGACATATCGTGACTTTTCTAGATTCGCATTTTGAACCGCCGCTTTGCTATATCGTCACAGAGTTTATCGAAGGCTGGTCTGGTTATGCGTTGTATAAAAAAACTGGTAGGATGCCACCTCTTGTAGCCTTAGCAATCATTATAGATATGTTACAAGGTGTGGACCATCTTCATTTACACAATGTGATTCATTCGGATTTAAGTGCGGCCAATTATCTTGTTGAGAGGACTGGTCGAGTTTTGGTCACTGATTTTGGTTTGTCATGTAAGCAGGAAATTGAGGACTATCGAAATTATATGGTCGGGACACCGGGGTATTATTCACCGGAGCATATTACGGAACAGAGTATAGTGCCTCAGACTGATTTGTACTGTGCTGGCCTAATCTTGTTCGAACTTCTAGCTGGGCAAAAGGCAGTCACGGCATCAAGTGACCGCCATAAAACGTTGGCAAATATGAAGAAAATTGATTTTAGCCTGGTTCAATCAACAGATCCTAAAATGCAAAAAATGATTCATAAATTCTTGGAAAAGGCGCTGAATCCCAATGTTTCCAGGAGATACGAGTCGGCAGACCAGATGATGTTTGCCTGTTACGAAATACTAAAAAAATACGAGATTCGTTTTGCACGTCACGCCATCAAACAGTATCTTATCGACAAAAGACTCGTTAAAGGGCCGTTTACTGGGCAAGATCAAAAAATCTATATTGGCTTTTGAACTGATTTTAGAGCCATTTTTAGACCGCTTTAAAACCACATTTTTCCAGCTATTATAACTAAAAGAACGGCGAAGCACTTTTTAAGAATAGACTCGTCAATACCAATAGCGATGCGACTGCCAAAAATAGCTCCTAAAGCAATCCCAAGGCCAATAGTAAGTCCTGCATAAACATTTTGTAGGTTTATTTTCTCACTTTTCCAATAGTTCAGGACTGCAAATATTCCTACTGGCAATAGTAGAGCGACCAGCGATGTTCCGTTAGCTTCCTGTTGAGAATATGAATATAGAAAAACTAGGGCTGGTACGATAATGATGCCGCCGCCAACACCAAACAAACCAGATGCAACGCCTGCAAGTAGGCCTATCGTGAAGTAACCAAAAAACCCCGATTCCGCCATTTTAAAGTCCTTCATTTGGTTTCATTTTTTGATATCGCACTAACCACCAGTCTCTAATTCCGCGGCTGCAAGGAAGAATTGGGTAATCTATTGAATAGAAGGCGATCTGACCATCGGGGCAGGCACGAATTCCCTTCAGATCGGTCACTTCATAATTATCAATCGTCGGTGGTAGGTCGACATACGTCAATAACTGAAAACCACTTTGATCTAAGATTTTTCTTTCGAGCAACTGTTCATCAAAATCCCCTCGCGTGTATTCAGAAGGTCTCGTGATACCTGGCCACTGCACTGTTTGGATCGATGGCTTTCGAATTGCAAATGCCGACTTTAACTGATAATTGTCGACGGCAATAATTTCGCTGCTGATTGTGCTCGACAATAAATTTACCAAATCGTCATAGCCTTTAGATTCGACCACAAGCCGATTATTTTTTAGATCTGGAAGATAGTTTACAAAATAAAGTGAACCCAATAATGCAAAAACAATTGCAAAATGAATCGATGCGATTCTTGCAACGACTCGGGTGCTTGGATTCAAAATTAACGTCAATAGAATAGCCGCTGTTGACATGTGCATTGCGGGCCAATTAGCTTCAACTTTCGAAAACGGGGATAGTATGGCAAAGAACAAAATCGGGAATATTGATGCTGCAACTAAAAGATAGTATCCTCTCGGTCGACTTTCATTTAATGACTCTGAGTTTCTGACCTTAAAATATCTAATCATGAAAAAGATTAAAAAAGCTCCCCATAAACCAATCACTCCACCCAAGTAATCACCAATACGCTGCCATGCAATTTCAAGCTTCGATCGTTCGACTCTGGGTTTAGATTTTGTTTCTTCAAAACCAGGTACGTCATTCATGGTGTTTTGCAAATCTTTATAGGCTAAAAAAGCCTGAGAATCTTCGAGAGTTGGTTTTGCTGATGGCAAGGTGCTTGAAATTGATAGTTTTTGTTTGGATGAAAATCCATGCCCAAACTGAAATTTAAAGGTCAGATAGTCGTGATTTACATTCCATAAAATATTGGGAAGAAAAACCATAAGGGCCGCCAAACCACCTAAATAAGGCCACTTTGATCTTAACTGTTCTCTAGCTTCCACAATCAAAGCAATAAGGAAGACTGGGCCAATTAACACCATGGTGTACTTTGAAAGCAAACCCATTCCTGTCGCAATTCCAGCTGTTATCCATCGTCTTCTATCTATTTGAATGGCTACAAGGGACTCGTGAATTGCCAAGCTCCAAAAAAGTGCTAGGCCACTATCTGGAGTTAGTACAACTGCGTTCACAATTCCAGCTAAAGTGCAAAAACTGACTAAACTTGCCAGGAGCGCCTTATTCTTATCTGCAATAATTCGCAGCGCTGTCTTATAGTTGATATAAAGTGTAAGGATCGCGGTCATAAAAACAAAAAAACGGGCTGCAATGAGATGATGCCAAAACCTAGTCGCAAAGGCTTGCCAAGAAACAAAAGGCGGGTGGTCAAAAAATCCAAACTTCGGCCAATCAGCCTTTTGAGCCCAGGTGATGTAATAGGCCTCGTCTGTCATCAAAGGAAAAAAAAGCATGACAATGAAAACAGGCAATAGAAATCGAGGCAGCAAGGCTTTGACGGGAGTTTCTAGAGGGCTAGGATTGATTATAACGTTCATAGTGCTTTGATTGATCTCTTCAAACGATCTGCCAGGTGAGTTTGTCGATGAATGCTTATATTGTTTTTAATGGCGTGAGTAAGTGCTTTTTTTGCACCAATAAAAATAGCCAATTTTCGGGCTCGTGTCAGACCTGTATACACAAGATTTCGTTGGAGCATCACATAATGTGCCATGCTTGAAGGTAGTATGACCACAGGAAACTCTGAACCTTGGCTTTTATGAATGGTAATCGCATAGGCCAGTCTTAAATCATCAGCCTGCTCTTCGCTGTAGGTAATGACTCGATCATCTGCAAATTGAACGATAACCTGTCCTCCGTCCACGTTGGCTGCCTGAACAAACCCAATATCGCCGTTGTATACGAGGAGTTCATAGTTATTGGTCATTTGAATAACTTTGTCACCACTTCGAAAGCCGCGACGATGTTTTTTTGATTTTTCATCACCGGACTTTAGATGAGACGCTTCCATTGGATTTAAAAGATCTTGGAGCTCTTCATTTAATATCTGAGTACCCAAATCTCCACGATTCATTGGAGTTAATATTTGAACATCACGTTTTGGATCAAACTGATATTTTAGGGGCAACACGTCAGTTAATAATTTTTTCATGACAGCTCTTATGTCATCAGTACTGTCAACCTCTATAAATTGACAATCCGAAGGTCCGTCTGCATTGAAAGTTGGGGTCTCTCCACTATTTATGGCGTGTGCATAGCGAATAATGTTGCTCGAGGCTGCTTGTCGAAAGATCTCATTTAAAGTAACTGAAGGAATCCTCCCAGACTGCAATAAATCACGAAGCACGTTCCCAGGGCCAACAGAAGGAAGTTGATCGACGTCTCCGATCAAAATTAACTGACAGTTGCTAGACAATGCGCAGCATAGTGATTCTGCGAGTCGAATGTCTAGCATGGAAGCTTCATCACACACGATGACATCAGCTGCCAAAGGGTTTGTTTCATTGCGAGCAAAAGCTCCTTCTTGAGGCTGCCACTCAAGGAGACGATGAATGGTTTTTGCCTTTTCTGCACTCACTTCGCTTAGTCTTTGTGCTGCTCGTCCAGTAGGTGCAGCAAGTAGAACAGTGCGGCCCATGGCTTTAAATAGCCGGATTATGGCATTTGCAGTCGTTGTTTTTCCAACTCCTGGACCGCCGGTTAGGACAAATACCCGGCTTTTGACAGCAGTTTCAACTGCGATTGCTTGGGACGTAGACAATGGAGAGGTCGATACTTGATTGTATTTCTCAATCCATTGGTTTATGCGTTCCTGGTCAAACTGCACCGGCATACTTAACAATTTTGTCAGTGCGTCTACTACTGAGAATTCAGCTCCAATAAGTTCCGGTCGCCAATGTGTAAAATCTGATTCGTCGTTTGAGGATTTGGTATTTTCGGTTACGAGTGAGCCCGCTTGATTCAATAGGTCGATTTGTTTTGGAACTTCACTGACGAGCTTACTAAGTTCGATATTGAGGATTCCCATTAAAGACTCGCAAATCTGTTTGGAAGTCAGATAACAGTGTCCTCTATCTTCGGATTGTTGAAAAAAGTAAATGATTGCAGCTCGGACTCTTTCCGGAGAGTCTAGTGCAATTCCTATACTGCGAGCAATTGTGTCCGCTTTGATAAAGCCGATTCCCTGAATATCTGTGGATAGTTGGTAGGGATTTGCCGATATAACTTCAATGGCATTGTCGCCGTAAAGTTTAAGAATTTTTTGTGCATAGGTTGTGGAGACGCCGTGGTTAATCAAAAACATCATGACATCTGCGACAGACTTCTGCGCTTTCCAGCTGTCAATAATATCTTTGGCCTTCTTTTTCTTTAAAGTTGGGACTTGAAGTAGGCAGCCTGGGTTTTCATCCAAAATTTTAAATGTATCTAGTCCAAAATGACCAACAATTCTTTCAGCAGTCTTCTCTCCAATGCCCTTGATCATTCCAGAACAGAGGTACCGAATGATTCCTTGTCTTGTTGTCGGTCTTGTTGGGACTGCTCGGACAGCTTTAAATTGTTTGCCAAAAGTCGGATGGCTCGACCAGGTTCCGACGAGTTGCAGATGTTCACCATCTTGTATGGGAGGAAGTGTCCCTGTAACTGTAATCAATTCCCCGTTTTCGACATTTCGAACTTTTAAAACGGTCCAGCCGTTATCCTCGTTTCTATAGGTTATTCGATCAACTTCGGCATGAAACTGTGATTGCCCTTCGACAAGTTCATTTTGGTCATGGCCATTAAGCGGACGAGTCGTCGGAGTATTTTGCGCAAAAATGTGAGATGGAGTTTCCATAGGTGGAAAATACTATCTTATCCGTATAGCCGCTGAAAGAGATATGTGACCCATGAGATCATTTTTGAACTGGCCTCTAAGTAGAGCTTGTTCTGAGATAGCTGACTCGGCGTTGCTTGTCAGCAGAAAAATGCTCATTTACCCGAAGTAAACTCCGCATTTTCCGCTCCGTGCGTCTTGATTCAGCTAACTCCGAACAAGCTCTAAATGCCTGTAAATATAGTTTAATTAGTGTTGATGCTATGAAGACAACACCATGACCAAGGATCAAGTAGGTTTTGCTTGCGTTCGGTGACTACCAGATCATTGTAAGATTGATCATTCTCAGTACCAAGGTGCCGTCAAATCCATCAACTTTTTCAAAATAGATTTCAGGGCGCCAGTAAATAGACTTGGTTATATGAGTGCGTTTACCGCCTCCAAGTCTAAATGCCACTTTGTTTTCACTCTTTTCAGACGTTGAATATTTTGCAAGTGTAGAACCTATTCCCAATCCAGCAAGACCAAAATAAGAATTATTAAAGTCGTGATAATCGAAAGCAAAATGGCCGATTGCTAAAAGACTAAGAGATGAAGCGCTGTAATCTTTGTATGAAACAGAAACCCAGGAAGCCTCACCTCCAACGGCAATAGACTCTTCCAATTTTCGCATGTATCCACCAGTCAAACCTAAGGTGGAGACTCCCGATCCAAATGCTGCAGCTGCATCAGTTGATGACAATGAAA
>JAPLFV010000167.1 GCA_026390495.1 Pseudomonadota bacterium
AGGTCTCGATATTAGAAACAAGATTCAAGTTGATGCTGTCGATAAGCTATCACCCCATTTAACTGGTGCTGAATCGCGAAACGCAATTTTGTTAAATGGGAATTTTAACTTTTCTCTCGATATTCAAACTCTACTCCAATCCATAAGGCCACAGATTTCCCGACATTCTCGAATATTTGTGATTTGCTATAACAGCTATTTGCGGGGCCCTCTAAGGTTTGCTTCTAAGATCGGTCTTCGTACCGGTCCTGACGTTGACACATTTTTAACGAGAAGCGACATACATAATCTCGCTAGACTTTCTGGCTTTGAGGCGTTGAGTCATCGCCCGGTTGCTCATTTCCCATTTCGACTTTTTGGCATCGGCACCTTCTTGGACCGGCTTTTAGTGGCACTTCCTCTGTTCAAATGGTTAGGTGTGTCGACAATTTCTGTTCTGAGGCCCATAGGACCAGATGAAAGGAAATTGGATCTTTCAATTTTGATACCTGCGAGAAATGAAAGAGGAAACATAGAGCCTGCCGTTAAACGAATTTTGGAACTTCCGATTCCAGTCAGAGAAGTCATTTTTGTTGAAGGGCATTCATCTGACGAAACCTGGAATGAGATTCAACGGGTATCTCAGCACTATAGAGATTTGATAAAAATTAAAACCATTCAGCAAACTGGACGCGGTAAAGCAGATGCTGTCAGAATTGGATTTACATTAGCCGAAGGCGATTTATTGACTATTCTTGATGCGGATTTGACGATGCCTCCTGAAGACTTGCCCAAGTTTTATAACGCCTATAAATCAGGACTTGCGGATTTCGTTAATGGCAGTCGTCTCGTGTATCCAATGGAAGGCGAGGCTATGCGCTTTCTTAATAGACTTGGCAATCTATTCTTTGCTCGGTGGATTAGCCTTTTGTTAAATACCCATCTCAATGACACGCTGTGCGGAACGAAGTTTTTTGCGAGGCTAGATTATTTGCGATTTGTTCAATGGAGAAAAGATTTTGGGGATTTTGATCCATTTGGCGATTTTGATTTAGTTTTCCCTGCTGTTGTTATGAATCTAGGGGTTATTGAAGTCCCTATTCATTATAGAGCTAGAGTTTATGGGTCAACACAGATACGAAGATTCTATCATGGGGCTATGCTACTTAAAATGTGTACAATCGCATTTTTCAAAATTTCTATTGGCCAGTCAGATGTATCAAACAAAAGCTAAGATTTACGATGGATTGGCCATTTTAATTTGTTTGTCTTTTGGTCTTTATGCAATGTCGATCCAGCAATTTACAGTCGATTCTTGGACTCTTTTTGATTTAAGTAAGACGTTCTTTGGTGGCGATAAATTCTATTCTACAAATATTGTTAGGCAATATGCTGATCAAGAAGTATTGGCAAGGTCCTTCCCTTTTCTATTCCCATTTCTTTTGGCGACCATAAATTTGGTTTTAGATTGGGGTATAGAAGCTTCGATTGTCGTTAATTCTATAGCTCTATTGATGATTTATTTTCTGTTTAAGAAGATTTTAAGCGAAAAATCAATGCCACCGGTAGCTGCATTTTGCTGCTTCATATTGCTGCTGAGCCCATCCGCGTTTTTGGAAGAAGCGCAGGCTGGCCGTACAATTCCATTGACTATTTGCTTGCTCCTTTATGTCTATGATCGTTTATGTTCGACGGATAAGGGTCCCCGAAGTATGGCGTTCACCGCCTTTCTTATAGGACTTCTGTCCCAGCTGAGATTTGATATGCTTCCAGTGTCTGCTATTGGAATTCTTTGTCTCTTGTTTGGCTTGAAAAGCAGTAAGCATCGGTTTTTTGCTGGGCTCGGATATATATTGGGAATCTGCCCTTGGGTCATATATTCATGGATCAATTTTCAGAAGGCATGGGCTAGTGATGCTGGTGCGCAATCTTGGTATGCGTTTCATTATTATACCCTTGACTACTTTACTTCAAAGGACTCACTGCCTACTCTTTTCTCTCACCCAAAAGATTGGCTTGTTTTGACGTTTAATCAAGTCTTTGAGGCATCTAAGAATTTTAAGATTTTTATTTTTGCGTTACCGTTGGTTGTTTTTGTCATTTGGCGGATTTATTTTGATTCTAAACATCCCTTGAAGATCTCAAAAGTTTTCCAGAATGTGCGCACAGTGGATAATTTAATTTGGATTTTACCTCTGACAGCTCATGCCGCGCTGATATTAAAAAGTGGTTTTTATCAGCCTCGTTACTTTAGTTTTGAGCTTGTTGCATTTTTAATTGTTCTTGCCGTGTTGATTGGTAAATATTGGGACAATTCGAGGGCTTCATGGGCGATATTTTTTGGTTCTGCTGGTTTGTTTTTTGTGTCGGCTGGATATCATGTGATTTTGTCACCACACAATTCTGTCTCGATCAAGTCTATTGCTAGAGGGAGTGCTTTGTTGCCTGAGGAAATGGCTGTCCATGATCTTTTGCTGAAGGAAAGTGTTGACGCGAGAAGTATGCTGGTACTCGACGACCAAATTTATTACGCTAGGTTTGCAACGCTTACAGGTACTCGCGCGTTCCCAAGTCCGTCAAATTTTGGTGATTGCACAGTCGTGAATTTGATTCAAAATTACAGAATCAATTATGTATATGGCGAATCCAGTTTCGAATTGAGCAAGTTTTATAGACTCGAAAGTTTAGGTCATAGAGTCCGAAGAATCGATAGGAGTCGAATTTTATCACAGGATTTTGCCAATCCTTGCAATCAAACGCCGTTAGTACGAACCTTATTTTAAAGAAAACGCATCGTATGTTTTTAGTTTGATTTTCTATTTAGAATCAAGGAAGCACTGTTTTTGCCAATACTATCTGCTATGAGTATCTAAAGAGCATAATTGTTCTTAAGGTCCAAAGAACTGTTCTGATCCAATTAGTTTGGATCAGCTTTTCAACCACTTTTCCATTGAAATCCTTTTCAAGTGCTGTGTGGCAGGGAACGCTAAAAAAGTATGTCGCAAGCCAGATCAGAGTAATGCTGGAGATATTTGAAATGCTCAGCGGACTCAAATTTTGAGTTACAAGGATCAAGATACCAGAGCAAAGTTCCACCATCATCGTCGGCAAGACAATCCATGTGATTGAGCGTTGATGGAATCGTTGAAAATCCACAAACTTGGTGGAATCAATAAACCGAAAGGAAGGATAATGAACGAGTTGAATGACCCAAATCACTGCAATTTTCTACCTAAATCATCAATGGAGCCTATCTAACTTGAAATGTGAACAGACACTCTGTTTTGACTGAATTGAGTATAAATCCAGATTTAGCGGCTTTCTCTGCTAAAGATAGTGCCCTTGATTCATTGGAAGGCTTGATGATTTCGATCTTAATTGCGATTGATTTCATGATTGGTTGTTTGGCTTCATTTTTGTCTACTATCAGTACAGACTCTGCAGTCACCTCATCAAATGTTAATTTGGACATTTCAGCGTAGACTTTAAACGTTGCGATGAAGCAGTTTGTGAGTGCCTGACTAAATAGGTCTTCAGGACTCAGCGCTCCGCCAGGCCCTTCGAATTCTGGTGGAATTGATAGAGCCGATGAATGTTGGCTGGCTAAAGACGTCCAAGGAGTGTTGATTCCATTTTTGGTTGACGCATTACACTTAAATTCGATTGGGTATTGAATCATGCCTTAGCCCTTAAAGTTTATGTTTATCGGAGATATTCTCTATCTTGTTTTTAGTTTGATTTAACTCGCAATATGGACTGGTTTCGCACATCACTTTTCGTTTGGGCAATAGCGGTCTAATGCGTGCGAAGATGCTGTATCCAATTTTCGCTAGTGAATTGACGATCGGCAATTCTATGAATGTAGCAAGCAGTGAGTAGCCCTTTAGGGTGCGCCATATAATGATAAACGCATCAATGCCAGTATATATTTGTTGATCAAGTGTTTTGACGTGTAAATGTTTGTGCACCAGATGTGGGTCTAAGCCTTGTTCTTTGGCATTGAAATTGGCGTCGGTAATATCGATGAATTCTACTCGGGATGCGTAGGCGTTTTTTTTATAGTGATTGATTTCTCGGGAACATAACTGGCAAAGGCCATCATAGTAGATTTGTATTTGTGGATATGGTGTTGACAGATCAAGCTCCTCAATAAAAATTTTGCATCAAGTATTGATTCGTTCCATCCTTAGGATGCTTGTTGTAAAGGCGATATGTCAATTTCACCAATCTCTTGTCCAACAATTTTGTCAAATATGGGTCACTAGATTCATCGCCACGGCTTAAGTCAGCCATTTGATAAAAAATAAAAAATGAGCCTTTTCGCAGGAGAAATTATTATTCTGCACGTCTAACCGGCTGACATTATTAATTTTTATCTAAAGTTAAAATTGTAACCCCCGATTAATGGTTTGTAAGAAGATTCTATCAATTCTAATACAATGGGGGGACTACACTATGGGTTTACGAATAAAGACGAATATCTCGTCCATCAATGCACAAAGGAATTTGACAACGACTGGAACCGCGATGAAAGAAAACATGCAAAAGCTTTCTAGCGGATATCGCATCAACAAGGCTGCAGATGACGCGGCTGGATTGGCGATTTCGAATAACATTACTGCTAAGACCAGGTCCTTAGAGCAAGCAACAAGAAATGCCAACGACGGTATCTCTTTAGTGTCTATCGCTGAAAGCGGTATGAATGAGATTACAAATATTTTAACAAGATTGAGAGAGCTCGCAACGCAAGCTGCCTCCGACACAATATCAAATGTCGAGCGCTCGTACACAAACAGAGAGTATACTTTGCTTGTTGATGAGATCGATAGAATTGCAAATTCCACAGAGTGGAACGGCATGAAAATTCTCCAAGGTTCAGGCGCGAACGAAGGCGAAGATCTTATCACATTGCACGTAGGTGCAGGTGACGGAAGCGTGCCAAACCGCGATACCATTAAGCTTGATATCGATTCGATGAGCTTAATTCCAGATCAGGATTTAGGATTGGGCAGAGACGCAGAGATTGGTCCAACAACACCAGGCGATTCCTTTGAACGCGCAACTGCAGCAGAAAAACTTGGAGTTATTGACAATGCTTTACTCCGCGTTTCTTCGACACGAGCAACTTTGGGTGCACAGCAAAGTCGTTTGAATTCTGCGATCAATAATTTGGGAATTCAAATAGAGAACTATAAAGGTGCTAACAGCCGTATTCGTGATGTTGACTTTGCTGCTGAAACAGCATCGTTCACTCAGAACAGAATTCTCAGTCAAGCTGGTGCTTCGATTCTTGCGCAAGCGAATCAAGAGCCAGAACTGGTTATGTCTCTTCTTCGTTAATTTTCGAGTGCGGTTTCAATTTAGGTCCATTGTTCGGTATTCTTTGTATACCGAATGTGGCCGGATCAGTATCTAAACTATACCAAAAGGTAGTCCTTACAGGGTAACAGCAAATGCTGTTACCCTTTTTATTTTAGGTGGTTACAGTAAATATGGCCGATTCACCTAACCCTTGATGAGCGGTGGCATCATGCTTGCAAAACGATATTTATGGGTACCGACCCGACGCACGAAAGCAGATTTAAACCTTTTTAGACGCCAGGAGTTTCAAATGGACAATACAAGATTTATCGAGACAGACGCTCCAGTAGTTGTTCTGCAAGCAGGGCAAACAAAGCTTGAAGAAGCTGAAAAAATGCTCATCATTGCAACTCTTAAGAAGGCAAGATTTAATCGCACTCGTGCCGCAAATATGCTTGGAATTGGCATTAGAACTCTTCAGCGTAAGATTAAGCAATACGCTGAAGAATCGGAGGCGGCCCGGTTAGCAGCACAGGCGAGAATGCAAATGGCGATATCGGTTTGACCTAAAAGGTTTAGTACATATATTTCGATTTTGATTCATAGTGACTTAATAAGCAGAGATTGTAGCAATGCAATCTCTGTTTTTTTATGGGCCGACGGGGTGCTTTTTATGTAAGTACGGGCGGCCGACATGGTGCCTTTTATGTAAGTACGGGCCTATTAAATTTTGCTAAGGTCAAGGCGCGAGCGAGAAAAAAAGCAGGGGTCCCCAGCGAGACTAGAAGCTGGGGGTATTCAACATACTCGAGCATTTTTTTCGAGCGAAGCAACGCAGAAATTGGCAAAATTTAACAGGACCATTAAAAAAAAAGACCTACCAAAGAATGGTAGGTCTGGGCGGACTCGAACCGCCGACCTTTGCCTTATCAGGGCAACGCTCTAACCAGCTGAGCTACAGACCTAAATAAGAAAGTGGAAGGGCGTTTTATCGAAAAACACCTTCCTTGGTCAAGTGTAATATGGCGATTATTTAAAAATGGCTTTGATTGCGTCATCTTGAGTGTTTCGGACGTCCATTAATCCGGGTTGCCCCCTACCCTCAACACCATTGCCGATCATGACAAAGGCCACCCACCCTTCCTCAGGATGCCGAAAATACCCCGCTACGCCTGCCACCGTGATTGGGTCTGTCAAGGTGCCTGTTTTGGCTCGGACGACGCCAGCAAGGTCGCTATTGTTTTTAATTCTCTTCTTTAATGTTCCATCCCAGCCACTTGCTGGAAGGCTTCCTAAAAAATCAGGAAAAAGCTCGGCTTGTTTTTCCATCCAAGACAGGACCTGAATAAACTGTCGGGCAGTGAACCGATTTTCGGTTGATAGGCCAGAGCCATTGATGAGTGTGAACGGAGTTGAGATCCCGACCTGGGATTTGAGAAATGAGGAGATGAATTCTGCGCCTGAGCTAAGGCTGCCTTTACGCCCAAACAATTCCTGCTGACCCGCCGCAGAGGAGGTCGTTCCCATCAGCTTGGTTAACATATCGGCAATAAAATTGTTTGAAAACGTATTGAGTCCGCCAACAATTTTACGCATTTCATAGCCTTCGATTTCGTAGAGTAGCTTAGCGTTGGTGGGTGTTGCACCTTCTTGAATCTTGCCGGTTATTTTAATGCCCGCATTTTCAAGAAAACCTCGAACGTAGTCTGCTGACGCAACGAAGGGGTTGGCAACACTTCGATAGATCTTCTTTTGCGGAGCAGACTCTCCGATGGAGCCAGAAACCTTGATTTCGACGCCACCGGTTGATGTTGACGATCTCGAAACTGAAACACCATCTGACTGAGCTCCGGCAACTGTTTTAACAGTTCCAGATAGTCGAACATTCTTAAGTGGAAAAGGCGTAACACCGATAACTGCATTTTGGCCTTTGGTTGAGGGAGTCACCGCAATGGTGATGGTGCTAAAATTAACAGCAAAAGACGATACCGGAGCGTCATAGGCGTGCGTCGATCTCTTTAAGCCATCTTTGCGGCTATCGTCGTGGGATTCACTGTCAAATGCCGAATTGTCGATCACAATTCCTTGCTCAATGGATTTAATACCCATTTGCTTAAGATCGGTAGCGGCCTGCCACAAGACTTCTGAAACCAAAAATGGATCTCCTTGGCCTTTAATGAATAAACTTCCTGAAATGCGGCCATTTTTGAAATTGCCGGAATAATATATGGGCGTTTTGATTTTGAATGGTGGCAAAAAATACGATAAGGCTGCTGCTCCCGTAATAATCTTAGTGACAGAAGCGGGAGAGACCTGCGTGTCGGCATTTTTTTCAAATAAAATCTTTCCATCAGATAGCCTTTGAAAAATGACACCATGTACCGTTGATTTAGATGTAAATCGTTGATCAAGGTTGGCGTCTTTAAATCCAGCTAATGCCCCAGTTGAACAGATTGCAGCGACGACAATGCATGCAGAGGTGACTCGATTCTTTCGCATCATGTGTTTTTCCTTTGTTTTCACAATGTATGACATTAAATGTCTAAAAAGCGTGAAAATAAATTTTGCTGAAGGGCGTCATAAATATCAGAACTAGGAGCAATGACGGTAACTCGGCGTGGATTCACAGCCGCCGCATGGAGGTCTGCAGGATGATTTTTTGTTAGGTAATCGTTCAGAGTATCGATTACCAAATTTGCTTCATCAGTGGATTTACAAATGATCGAGGCGTGACGCAAAAATTGAGTCCGGCAAGAGTCTAGTTTTTGAAATAAATCTGCCGGAGTTTGAAACGTAAAGCTGAGGTCTACCGCAAATTGCTCATGACGTCCTTGCCATAAATCAATTTGCGTTTGCCTGTATCGGCGTAGCCCCAGCATAGTTTTTTCCGATCTCTTTTAGTAAAGTGCGAGCTGCTATCGTTTTTTGTTCAAGTGAGCCGCAATTGTCTTGCCAATATCAGCAGGAGATTCCGCCACTGCAATTCCAGCAGCACGCATAGCGTCCATTTTTTCAGCCGCAGTGCCATGACTTCCGGAAATAATCGCGCCCGCATGACCCATACGTTTTCCTTTGGGTGCGGTTTGTCCCGCAATGAATCCAGCAACTGGCTTTTTGATGTTTTCCTTAACAAACTGAGCGGCGCGAATCTCAAGATCTCCTCCGATCTCACCGATCATGACGATACCTTCAGTTTCTGGGTCTCTTTCAAACAGTTGTAGAAGTTCGATGTAACTCATGCCGCCAATAGGATCGCCACCGATACCGATACATGTTGTTTGACCTAATCCAAGAGCTGTCGTTTGACCTACGGACTCGTAAGTCAAAGTTCCAGATTTTGAAATGATGCCGATTTTTCCACGTTTGTGAATGTGGCCAGGCATAATACCAATTTTGCATTCCCCAGGAGTGATGATTCCTGGGCAATTTGGTCCAATGAGGCGAACTCGGCAGTTGCGCTCAAGAGCTTTCTTAACGGGAATCATGTCTAAAACTGGAATTCCTTCCGTGATGCAGACAATGGTTTCAATTTCAGCTGCAATCGCCTCAAGGATGGCATCTGCTGCAAAGGGTGGAGGAACAAAAATCATAGTCGCATTGGCGCCAGTATGTTCCTTTGCATCTTTTACAGTGTCATAAACTGGTAGACCGATATGTGTGGTTCCACCTTTTCCTGGAGTTACGCCACCAACAAATCGAGGCGCATACTCATGTGATAATTTTGTGTGGAACTCACCGGATTTTCCGGTAATCCCTTGAGTGATAACTTTTGTATTTTTTCCAACGATAATACTCACAGTGTGGTCTCCTTAGCGTCCAGCTTTTGCGGCGGCAACGGCTTTTTTCGCGCCGTCTTCCATGTTATCTGCAGCAGTAATTGCTAATCCCGAATTCTTTAATATTTCTTTTCCTTGTTCGACATTTGTTCCCTCTAGACGAACAATCAACGGATGCTTAAGGCCGATCGCTTTAGCAGCACCGACGACTGCATTGGCAATCACATCACATCTCATAATCCCACCAAAAATATTCACAAATACGGCCTTCACATGAGGATCACCAAACAGGATCCTAAATGCATTGGTCACCATTTCTTCGCTCGCACCGCCACCGACATCAAGAAAGTTTGCCGGTTTGCCACCGCTATATTTAATGATGTCCATGGTCGCCATCGCAAGTCCAGCGCCGTTTACAAGGCAACCAATGTCGCCATCAAGGCCGATATAGTTCAAGCCAAATTTAGAAGCTTCTACTTCGCGAGGATCTTCTTCGTCAAAGTCGCGCATCGCTTCAATATCCTTGTGACGATAAAGAGCATTGTCATCAAAATTCATTTTTCCGTCGAGGCAGATAAACTTGCCATCTTTAGTCCAAACAAGTGGATTGACTTCAAGTAGCGAGAAATCGTACTTAAGGAACATTTTGTAAAGTTTCGTTACAAGTGGGTTAAATTCTTTTGTCTGTTCTTTGGTAAGCTTCATGGCAAACGATAGATTTCGCAGATGATAGCCTTGCAGCCCTGCTGTTGGGTCAACGCTTACGGTGACAATCTTTTCAGGAGTTTTTTCTGCAACCTGCTCGATATCCATTCCACCTTCAGTCGAGAACATGATCGCAATAGATGCAGTATCTCGATCAACCAACATGGCTAGGTAGTATTCTTTGTCGATCGCAGAGCCTGCTTCTATATAAAGCTTGCGAACGATTTTTCCTTCAGGGCCAGTTTGCGGAGTGACGAGAGTCATGCCGAGCATCTTCTTTGATACTTGAAAGCATTCTTCTGCAGATTTAACGAGTTTTACGCCCCCACCTTTTCCGCGACCACCTGCATGAACCTGCGCTTTTACAACCGCAATTGGTCCACCTAGACGTCTAAATGCAAAATCGGCTTCCGTGGCATTTGCTGCAAAAAATCCTTCGGGAACGGCAATTCCGTTGGCCGCAAACAACCCCTTCGCTTGATACTCATGAATGTTCATCCGCAAGGTCCTTTCCAAGTGAGTCGCGTTGGCTGGCCTCGCAATATTCAGATTCCAAAAATATTGGATTTGAATTTAGAGGCATGACAATCGGCTCAGTGAGCAATAAATAAACAAAATCAATAGACTACTAGTGTACTGCTTTCATTTTAGAAAGAAAAGGGCGGTAATGTGAAAGGTGGGCTAACTTTTGTTTTTAGGTACTGTGTTGGTCTACAATGAGGGGATAGGCCCTCCGGAGGAGTAAGAAGAGAATTTCTTTTGGTGGACGTCTCAAACCGAGGCAACCTTTTTACACAATTGGGACGTTTACGTTGATAGACTGGCGATTCACAAAATGAATAAATCTCAAATTGAAATCTATATCTTTCGCCATGGTGAAACTGAATACAATAGAGAAGGCCGTGTCCAAGGTAGCATCGATATCCCTCTCAATGAAAATGGCGAGAATCAGGCATTGGACCTTGCTCGGAAACTTTCAAAAACAGGCATTTCCCAGATTTTTTCTAGTCCGTCCGGCAGAGCAAAAAGAACGGCAGAGATTGTTGCTACAATGAGTCATGCATCAATTGATGTTGTTAAGGCGCTGAAGGAGATTGATTTTGGTTTAGCTCAAGGCAAAACTAAAGAGGAACTTCTGATAGCTTATGGCGAACCGTTTATGATCAATTGGCGCAAAATTGACGCTGACGCTATGCATTTAGGCTTTCCTGCAGGAGAAACCAAAAAGCAGTGCCAAGATCGAGCCGTAGAAGCTGTGACGTCTATTGCATTAACATGTCAATCGAAAGTCATTGGCATATCTACACACGGCAGTTTTTTACGCCTCTTTATTCACTCCATTATTGGGCATGAAGGCGAGCTCATTCCAACTCCAAATTGTGTTCTTTACAAAGTGACTTTTGATCGCTCGACTCAAAAGTTTTCATTTGAAGGTAGAGTCTAGAAACGAACATCTCTTGTAAAAGTTGCGCAGTTGTTGGATCGACCTTTTTCTTGGGCTATGATGTTCTGGCATCCTAATGGCCGCTGACCGGAGGATTTACAGTTAATGTTTCCTGTGACTTTTTCAATTGCCGCCGATTTCAGTTTTGCGCCTGGTTTACGGTTGAACAATGGCGAAGAATTGTAGAATATCTTTTTCATTTCAGTCACTTATTCACGTAACAGACCCCTTCTGCAGACGCAGGTGTTATGACTTCGTCTTGAAGTGATTCGAGCAGTTTCTGGAAATTTATAAACCATTAATAATAGCAGTATTTTTTGACTAAAGATTCCGGCATTTATGCCGATTTAGCCATATATGCAAAAGTATACTAAAAATGATTTTGAGTGGATCGATATGGCTCGGCCATTTTGTTTTTTTTCATACCTGATTATTAATATTTTTCTGATGGTGTCATGTGAGTCTAAGTTAAGTGTCGTCCTAAATGGAAAATCTAAAAGCGCGGGTGCGCTGACCTCTCCTTCCTTAGTTTTATCTTCTTCTTCAGGTTCTGTTACAAAATCTAACTCGGTTAGTATTTCTGCAATTTTTTCTGAGACTGTCACTGGTTTTGAAAAGGATGATATAGGCATAGTAAATGGAGTGGTCAGTCAGTTTGCAGGGTCAGGTGACAAGTATAGTTTCGTTGTTTCGCCTTCGACGCAAGGTGACGTTTCTATAGAAGTAGGCGTAGCAGCAGCAAAGAACTCTAAGGGCAAAGTTCTTTCGTCCGCTGCGACTTTAAAATTTAAATATGATAGCGTCGTGCCGACTTTAAGTTTCTCGTCAATTTCGCCTGCCTCACCGTCAGTGTCTCTCAATACCACTCCAACGGTATCTTTAAATCTTTCGGAGAATGCAAAAGTTACTCTTTATAGCAATGCCACCTGTACCACTGTTGCTTCATCATCAACGAGCCTTGTTGGCTCCTCTGGGCAAACAATTGTTACCTCTGAGTTGCCTCGACCTTCAAGCACGACGCTCTATGGTCGAGCAGTTGATGATGCGGGTAATGTTTCTGAGTGCACAAAACTTGTTAATTATACTTTGCTGATAAAGTTAGAAGATCCAAATCCTAGTATTGGTAACGGATTTGGAACACATGTAGTTGAGCTTACTGGCAGAAACATCGTAGTAACTTCACCTTATGCTGATGTTCAAGGTGTAACTGATGCAGGTGCAGTTTACTTGTTTAACGGAACAACGGGAGAGTTGATTAGTAGTCTTTATGGATCAACATTGAGTGACAAGATTGGGGAACAATATGTAACTGCACTCACCAATGGAAATTTTGTCGTGAGGTCCGCTTACTGGGATTGCCAAGCCTCCCTTGGATGCTCCGGCACGATAGTAAATGTTGGAGCTGTCACATGGGGTTCTGGTGTGACAGGTGTTTCGGGTTTTGTTTCTACCACCAACAGTCTTGTTGGCTCCACGGGCAATGATTATTTAGGTATGGCAATTGTTACTCCGTTGACAAATGGAAACTATACTGTCAGCTCAGGCGTGTGGGACTGCTCGGTCGCAAGAGGTTGTTCAGGAAGTATTGTTGATGCAGGAGCGGTAACCTGGGGCTCTGGCACATCGGGAATCTCAGGATTTGTCTCGACCACAAATAGCCTTGTTGGCTCGACCGCCAGTGACGGTATTGGAAGCAGTTTAGTTACAGCACTTTCTAATGGAAATTATGTTGTAAAATCTCCATACTGGGATTGCCAAGCTTCCCTTGGTTGCTCTGGAACAATAACTGATGTTGGTGCAGCAACTTGGGGTTCGGGTACTTCTGGAATTTCTGGATTTGTGTCGACCACAAATAGCTTGGTAGGATCAACTGCAAGTGATCAGGTCGGCAGCCAAGTAACAGCATTGACAAACGGCAATTATGTCGTAGCAACTACTTCTTGGACCTGCCTTGCTATCAGAGGATGTTCGGGAACAGTTGGCGCTGTTGGAGCGGCTACTTGGGGTTCGGGTACAACAGGAATTTCTGGTTTTGTGTCGGTAGCAAATAGCCTCGTTGGCTCGTCTACAAGCGATGTCGTTGGCGGTGGTATCTATGCCTTAACAAATGGTAACTACGTCATAGTTTCTTCAAATTGGGACTGCTTGGCCATCAGAGGTTGTTCGGGGACCGTAGTAAATGTGGGCGCAGCGACATGGGGTTCAGGGACATCTGGAATCTCTGGATTTGTTTCTGCTACAAATAGCCTTGTTGGCTCTTCGTTTGGTGACTCCGTCGGAAGTTTAGGTGTTACTGCCTTAACGAACGGTAACTATGTTGTAAATTCTTTTAATTGGGATTGCCAATCTACTTCGGGCTGTTCAGGTGCGGTCGTTAATGCTGGTGCCGCAACTTGGGCGTCTGGAACGTCAGGTATTACAGGATTTGTATCTGCGACAAATAGTCTTGTAGGTGCTACTGATAACGATCAAATCGGTGGTAGCGGAGTCGTTGCATTAACAAATGGAAATTTTGTGGTTTCCTCTTACACTTGGGACTGTCAATCTGGAACAGGCTGCGTGTCAGGAACTGTTGTAGATGCCGGTGCTGTAACTTGGGGTTCCGGCACGACTGGATTATCTGGTTTTGTTTCGTCCACAAACAGTCTGATTGGCTCTTCCGCAAATGATGGTGTCGGTCTTTGGATAACTCGTTTGTCGAATGGTAATTTTGTTGTGGTCTCAACTAGTTGGGATTGTAAATCAACCTTGGGTTGCACTGGAACAATCGCAAATGTTGGTGCCGTTACTTGGGTGTCTGGTGCGACTGGTATCAGTGGATTTGTCTCGGCGACTAATAGCCTAGTTGGTTCGGCGACAGGCGATGTTGTTGGAAACGGCACTGTTTTTGCGTTATCTAACGGCGGCTATCTTGTGGGAAGCCCCAGCTGGGATTGCTCTGTCTCGCAAGGCTGCGTTGCAGACGCAGTTGATGTTGGGGCCGTCACGTGGGGATCTGGAACCGCAGGAATCGTTGGGCAAGTTTCTGCATCTAATAGTCTAGTAGGGTCCTCCTCATCTGGTACCGTTGGGCTGGGGCCGATTTTTATGACTCTTGTCGCAACCCCACTTTCAAACGGAAACTATGTCGTTGGTAGTCAATATTGGGACTGCCAAGAAAGCCTTGGGTGCTCAAGTACTGCTACTAACGTCGGTGCCATCACTTGGGGATCAGGTGATACTGGAGTTGTGGGAGTTGTCTCAACGAATAACAGTCTTGTTGGTTCGACAGCCGAAGATAGTTTAGGTGTTCGATACACTTTGACCGCATTGTCTAATGGCAATTTTGTTTCAAAGGTGACCCAATTTGGAAGTTCGGATTTGCCTTTTCTATTTATTGGATCTGGGTCTTCTGGCGGTGCGGGAGTATTATAAAGATTTTCACTTTCCAGGTATCTTCCATAAATAGTCTAAAAGTCGCAAAGTATTTTGTATCGATTTTACTAACGGCCTCAATGAGGCCATTTTTGGAATTTCCAATTGTAGATTTTAGTACGGAAAATCTCTTGGATCAAAATCGCAATGAATTTGGACTCCCTTGTGTTTTGCAAAAACCTCTATTTTTTCAAACGGTCCAAAGTCATAGGCAATTTGCTCCACAATAAATTCGCCATTTTTATAGTCCAGGGTAAGGATATGTTTAGAGGTCCACCCAGGTATCTTCTGGGCTGTTGCCTTCAACTCATCAGAAAATTTTGCCTCGAACAAAATATCATGAGTGTCTGTAACTTTCTCAAACGGTATTGCAACTGGATTTTGTGTTGTGTAGTGGTAACAGGATCCTGAAAAGCCAGTAGCTGCGATTGATAACAAAAACAAAGACATTAGAACTTTGAACTTCATAACGATGATCTCCCTGTGGGCTGTTGATTGGCAATGACCTTTGCTAGGTACGCAGCGCAATATCAGGTAAAGATCCAAAGAAAAAAAGTAAATTAAAACTAAAATATGTTAACTTTTTGGAATGTGTTGAAAGTCGTCTATCTTATGGTCCCAAACGCCTACCTCTCTAAGATTTCGGCTTATCAACTTAGGTTATAGCCTTATCACATCAACTCTCATTCCGAAGATTGACCATTGAGCGATACACTTAAAGATACAATGGATAATCATCAATTTTCCCTAGATTCTACTTCCAATGACTGAGACGGAACATAGTGTCTCTCGAGCAAGATTGGGTACTTTCCTGATTAGTAACCATTAGTAAACAATTGTTAGATATTCTTTGCTTTTACTTGATGTTCCATTATGGCAGAACCTGTCCTGCGATCAGCTCGCAAAACCTAAATCAAGGCAGAGTTATATGTTATTTGATAAATTTCAGAGAGTTCCATTGATAGAAAGGCCAACCCCTCTGGTCCCATGCCAAATGTTTGATGACGTTTTGATTAAACGTGAAGACGTGACGGCTCCTATATATGGCGGCAACAAGGTACGTAATCTTGAGTTCGTGCTCGGTGCAGCGAAACAGCAAAATGCCAACTCAATTTATACATTGATTCCAACAGGATCAAATTTCTCCGCTGCCATTGCGACCCACGGGGTTCGTCATGGCTTTGACGTGCGCTTGTTTCAAATGACCTTGGCTCAAAATGAGCAGATTCGGAAGCATGAAAGTTTTGCGCTAGCTCAAGGTGCCGTGATCTCAAAACACGACGGCTTGACCGCTCCTGCATTGGCATTGAAAGATGCAGTTTTGTTTGGTTTGACTCATCGTCAGAGCTCATTTCATGTAACGCCTGGAGCTAGCTCTGTTTTAGGAGCTATGGGCCATGCACGCGCTCTTTTTGAGATTCCCGAGGACGCTGTGCCTGACTATATCTTTGTAGGTGCTGGCACCTGTGGAACGACGGCGGGTCTCCTTGCCGGGATAAAATTGAGAAATTTAAAAACAAGAGTCATAGCGGTGCGGTGTGCGGGTCGATCCGTTTGCAATGGTATGCGAATAGAACGTCTTGGCAATAAATTGCTGCGTCTGCTTGAATCACATCAACGTATTTCTAGTCAAGATTACAACCTAGTAGAAGGTTCAGGTCGATATGGTCACGCACCGGAGGGATTTGATCGCATTCAAAAATCCTATTTGGATGCTAATGAACTTGAGCTTGACTCGACCTATACCTCCAAAGTCATTTTAAAAATGCAGGAGATGAAAACAATCTGGAAAGGCGGAACAGCAATCTATTGGCATACGTTCTCGCCATTAGCCAATCGGTGGGGGCAATCTTGAACAACCCTTGCAGGAATTCCAGTCGATTCACTAGAAAATTATCGCAATCACAGAAAACACACGAAAGGTTTACATATGAATTACTATTTTTACACGGAATTATTATTGATTGGATTTATCATTTTAGGGACGTTTGATGGCCTCTATTTTCACATCATCAAGTACAAACTTCATTTGCAACCATCGGCCCGATTGGAGCATCGAATCCACTGTGCAAGAGGGATGATTTTTGCACCTGTTGCACTTTTAACATTTGCCTATAGGCCTTCTGGGCTTATGCTTTTGTTTAATTGCTTTTTGATTGGAATCGACCTGATTTTAGAGATTATTGATATCTTTGTCGAAAAGAAGAGTCGAGAACCCTTGGGCGGGATTGCTCCTGCTGAATCTGTGATGCACGTGTTTGCCAGCTCGTTTCGGGCAGCAGCTATTGCTTTGATCATTGTTCCACAATTGCTGTCTTTCTCATTTTCAAATTTAGTTGAGCAGCCTTTATTTTTGGATTCAAGCGAGATTCCAGACTCCCTGAGGATCATTGCTTTTGGATTTGCAATTGTTTGCGTGCTTGGATCAATACTGACAATTGGTAAAAAGCCTTTGGAATATCTGAATGAGTTTTTGCGAAACTTAAAAGGATCAAAGGCTTCAAGTCTTTAAAACATCGTTTAGCTTAAACAATTTTTACTCATAGCTAAAGAAAAAGTATGTCGTCGCAGAGTGTTAAATTTTGTATATTCATAGGATGAATAAACGGCACATACTTAAATTGTTCAATGTTTGGCCGCCATTTTTGGGGGCAGGCATAAAAATTCGCCGTATTTCAGCGGATATCCGAGAAATTGACGTCGAAATGAAATTGAATTTCTTGAATCGAAATTACGTGGGTACTCATTTCGGTGGGTCCTTGTACGCAATGGTCGACCCATTCTACATGCTTATCTTGCTTGAGCATTTGGGAAAAGAATACATCCGCTGGGATAAGGCAGCCACGATACGTTTTAAAAAACCTGGAAAAGGGACAGTCAAAGCATCATTTCGAATATCTGAAGAAGAATTAAGAGAGATTCGTCATCAAGCTGATACGATGCCTAAAACTGAACCCACATTTACTGTAAACATTCTTAATGAAGATAATGAAATCGTGGCGGAAGTAGAAAAGACTCTCTATGTAAAGAAAAAGTCAAAGGAAATGTCAGATTAACAACCTGAGGCAGAGACCTCTTATAACTCTCTAAAAAGCCCTGTAAATGAACAGCCTTGACATTTTCAGTTGTTACCGGCAGAATTGCTAACATATGTATATTACAAGACTAATCTCTGAAAAAATACAAAAACTGGCGACTCAGTATCCTGCCATTGTCTTGGCGGGCGCACGTCAAGTTGGCAAAACAACACTGTTAAAGGAACTCTTCCCGCAGCATAACTTCGTTTCTTTAGATCTGCCGAGCCTTGCAGAGCAAGCCGAAAATGACCCAGACTTGTTTTTAACTCAGCATCCTTTTCCTCTTATTGTGGATGAAGTTCAGTACGCGCCAAAACTGTTTCGACACTTAAAATCGAGAATCGATTTGCAGCGACACAAGATGGGTCAGGTCATCTTAACAGGCTCGCAAAAATTTATTCTCATGAAGGAAGTTTCAGATAGCCTTGCCGGTCGAGCCGCCATTTTGAATTTGGAGAATCTATCCTCGCAAGAGCTAAAGTTGGGCGCCACTGACGATTGGACAAAAATATTAGTTCGCGGTTTTTACCCAGAGTTATGGCGACAGCCTGATTTAAATCCATCTACTTTTTACTCGTCTTACCTTTCAAGCTACTTAGAGCGAGATGTACGTCAAATTCTCAATGTGCAAAGCATACGTGATTTCGAGCGTTTCATTAGAGCCTGTGCTGCTCGGTCTGCTCAATTACTGAATATGTCAGATTTGGCCCGCGACGTTGGAATCAAGCCTCAAACAGCTCGAGATTGGCTAAGTGTATTGGAGGCATCGAATCAGGTTACATTACTTGAGCCGTATTTCGAAAATGTGGGAAAACGTATTGTTAAGTCTCCAAAGCTATACGTGAATGACCCGGGAATGCTTTGCTACTTGATGGCACTTGATCAGCAAGCACTAATGTCAACACCGATCATTGGGGCAATCTGGGAAACATTTGTGTTTGCCGAGTTTAGAAAATACTTGGCAACTATCTCAGATGTTGCTTCGCTTTGGTATTATCGAGACTCACAAGCTAGAGAAATCGATTTTCTTTTGCTTAGGCAAGGAAAAATACAACTCTTTGAATGCAAATGGACTGAATCGCCCGATGAAAGATGGGTTTCAAATTTGAATGAAGTCTCAAAAATATTATCGAGCTCGCCAACTTATTCTGTTGGAGCAAGTCATTTGCTTTGTCGAATTCCTCATAGAGTTACGAGAAGTGAAGTAACTTGTTTTCATGCGAGCGGACTTGCCACGATGTTAACGGGCAAAGGCACATGATTCAGTAGTTGCCAACAAGTATCCAGTCACTGTGATATTCAAATATTAACGCAAACTGAATAGCGTCATCCAATGGATGTCTGTATCCAGAACTACAAATAGCCGAAACACCATTCCCACATGAAAGACCCTCAGGTATTCCTTTCTGTTGTTCGGGATCATTGTTCAGCAAAAACCCATGCTTGTTTAGGATTCTATTAACCTCGGCATACGTCATTCTAAATTTAATACCATATTCCCTGAGTTCAGTCGGCGTTTCCGATGCCTTTGGCAAAACATGCGGTTTGTCCAAATCAGATCCAGGATCATCTTGAATTCCTGTTACCACATCGACAAATTTTTCGGGCTTTCTGATTTCTTGAGTCAATGATTTGTCCGTATTCTCAATCTTGTTTATATTGCTATCAGTAAAAACAGGTGTATTTCTATTCCTATCGTCATTCCAGTTCTTTGCAAGCTCTCCATTTGAACATCGCAATGCATTGGCATCTTCACAACATTAAATCTGATAAGAATCTCTTTGAATTCAGACCAAGTTGTACGACTTACGTAAGTAGAGTCGTACGTAAATACTTGAAACCGAAATCGAATCAATCCAATCTCCCCACAGTGCATTTTAGAGGAAAATGGTAAAAACCAAATGGATGCAAATAGCGTTGCTAGTCCGAAGATCACATACCATCTTAGCTTAAGCAAATTCGCAAGTCTTTGATACAAAGGTGCCAAGAAAATGCGATATATTCTTGTTGCGATTTGAGACAAGAAACACAAGATGTGATCATAGGAAAATGGTTTAAAGATTCCAAAAAGACTTAATAGCAAAACAGGCAAGTATATTAAAAGAATCAAATTACCATCAAAATAATGTCTTTGTACCGTCATGACTTGAATTCCTATATTAATCAGATAGGCCGAGGTGCAGATGGTCAGCAACATCAGCCATCGATATAGCAAGTCATAGACTTTACCTCGCGGTAAGCCAAATGCAAGTAGTAGGTAAATTAATGGGTTCGACCAAAATAAACCCAAA
>JAPLFV010000059.1 GCA_026390495.1 Pseudomonadota bacterium
GATCAAAACAACTTGAGGATCAATTTAAAAACATCGTGCCTAAAGTCGGATTTTTTTCTAAATCTTAGCACCTTTTTTCCGATCCAAACACAATAACCGTCAAAGACTGGTGTAATGTTCACTACAAGTATTTTTCTTTACATGCCGGTGTCGTCTTCCAGGGCTCAGATCGCTTTGGCTTAAGAAAGTTGATTCGTTACACGTCGAGATCTGCAGTCTCTCCGTCATCGGCATCCTGAGCAAGGCGAAGGATCTTCACATAGTTCAAACAGATTCTTCGCCCCAATCGCCAGCTTGCGGGGACCCCTGCTCAGAATGCCCTACAATGATGGGACGAGTGAGTTAATCTTCACGCAGACGGCCATTGCATTCGCCGATGGCGACGCTCATTCCCCCGACGTGGTTTAACTTGACTCGCTACCACGGTGTCTTCGCTCCAGGAAATGCTTGGCGAGATTTTTTTGTTCCAGGACCCAAAAAGAAAAGAATCCAGATCAGTGATTTGGATCCACCCATGCCCAAGGAGAGCAAGCCTTCTTATAGCAGAGCTGTAGGTGAATATTGGATCCCCTGGGCCGACCTTATGCGGAAGACCTTCGGCATTGATCCTGAGGTTTGCACTTGCGGCGGCAAATTCGTTGTTGAAGATTGTGTGACTGATGCAGCGGGTATTGCATCGATGATGGCCAGAATGGGACTCTCTGCGAGGCCTCCGCCATTGGGCAGAATAAAGAAGGCCTCCGCAGATCTATGCTATGTTTTTGAGGATTGAGGTTGGTACCGTTAAATTCCGACCAGGGTAGGTGCGCTAAATTTTTCAATATGACAGATTTTTCATTGTTGAATTTTAGATTTTCAAAATGCTTAAAGTGAAAACCGGTCATAAAGTATTTTTTGGATTGGCGAGATCGTGTTATTGTTGATTGATATGTCCCAGGAATCGGCAAGATATCCTGATAAGACGATGTTTTATGGGGTTAGTGAAGTCAGTTTTTCCTAGCCGCCAAATTTGAATGATATTTTAGCTACCCATTTAAAGAAAACCAAGCCCTAGCATGAAGGCATAATTTGTTTTCAAGGGAAACAGTTATAAACTATAGAACTTTAAACTAGCGAAAAAACTGTCTTAAAAGATCTCAAACTAAATCGCCACTATATCAGTCGAAAGAGTTAATCCAGGTCTTTACATCTTGATTCGTATTACTCAGTAATTGAATAAAATAGCCTCTAACTGCGCCAAATGACTTTCTGCCAAATTTTGAACCTGAATCACTTCATTCGCAATACCTGGGTGTACCATACCAAGATTGACACTCCTTAACTGATTCAAGCCAGACCTTAGCTCAACATATCGAGCATAAAACAAAGCCTGTGAAACACTAGACGGACCATAGTTTTGCAATTGATTGTAATGTCCTACATGTGCGCTCAACGCCCTAGTAAATCGCATTGAACTTTGGATAAAGTAAGGCATACCTGAATCTACTGACAATATCTCGAAGCGGTTTGCTTCATCAATCAATAGCCAGTGAGTGTTATGAATGCTTTCTATTCGATAAAACAATACATCAGGTTGTTGAATCTGCTGAGAACTGTAAGGAATATGACCAAACGGCAAAGGGAAGCTAGATCCGGGTTGTGGAACAGGTTGTGGAACAGGTTGTGGAACAGGTTGTGGAACAGGTTGTGGATCTGATGGTGGATTCTTGAATGAAACAGACACTATGTTTCGGCCAAGGTCTGGAGCAACTTCACCCTTATCAACGGAGCGAAGCAATGCGTTTGCGGTTGCATAAAACAGAGTTGCAGGAGCACCTACATTAGCAAAATCTTCCGTCCATTCAGGTCGCGTCACCGGTGAAGGTAAACCTTGGCGAAATTCACTAACAGAGATGCCAGCAATCAGCCAACGACCGCCCTGGTTAAAAAACAATGGAGCTCCAGAAATTCCGGAGGTTGAGTCACAATCGTGCAGGTACCTGCCTTTGACATAACTTCGGATTTGGCAACCCCATTGCACGCTTGGTGTCTGACCATTACCCAGATCGCTGTTATACCCAGCTAAGTTAATATTGAAGGGTAAAGCAGTCGATAAATCAGTATTAGAAATTTCGAGCAGACCTTGCCTAGCACCAATATTCCTGGACAGCTCTACAATTGCCCAGTCTTGGGTACGATCAGCTTCAGGTGAAGTACCGCCAACCCAAGCTCGAACTGGTGAAGCTATGGATTGACTTTGACCATCAACCATATTTGCAGCAAACGAACTAAAATCTTCTTTTGGCTTTGTACTACCATCACTAATGATACAGTGGCCAGCAGTTAGCATAAGCTTTTGACCAATCATCGTTCCCGTACAACCGTTATTTAGCTTTCCAATCGCAGAAAATGGCTGGGTCGCCTCCATGACCAATGTTCTATCGTCTTTAGAAAAAATATTTTTTTGACTCGAATCACTCTGTTTCGAACAGTTTAAAAAACTAAACGACAGAAATATCAAAATTGACTTTTGCATCACTCACCACCCTAAAATTCTTGGCTATTAAGCCAAAAGAACGACGTGTTTATGTCTTGAACAATATCGGATGGTAGATACATAGATTCTAATGGAAGAGCAACCCTAAAATTATGTTGCAGGTAGCCGACTTTATCTTTGCCTACAACAACGCAAAGGCTATTCATCGCATATAACAATGTTTAGGATTCATAATATAAACCACAAATTGGGCTGTGACGCCTCAAATTTGCTTGCGAGGTTCTGGTGTTCGGAATAGCTTTACGTCCACGGTGTCGGATCGCATTAATAGAGTTTAAGTACTCAAATCTAAATTGAAGGAGGATATTATGAAATTTCTAGCCAAAGTATCATCTGTGCTTCTAATAGCTTTAAGCAGCGGGACTTTGTTTGCAGACAATGATTCTAGTGCCATTGACTCATCACAGGCTGCGTCAATCGTCGCATCGTCTGTTGGAGTCGTGATGCGTGTGCCAATTGATAGCGCAGGGCGAGAGCTACACGAAGCGACTGAGCTAAGGGTCATAAATAATAGTGACTCTTCGACACAGGATTCAAATGTCGTTGACCTATGGAAAAATGGAATGGACGTTTCCAATTTTCCTCAAGCGGATAGCAGTACCGACAGTGGTGACAGCTCCACTCGATGGGGTTGGAATCGATGGAATAGACATCGCGGTTGGAATAACTTCCATTTCAATACATGGTATCGTCCAACGTTTTTTCACCACGGTTTCTCTTACAACTATAATTTTGTGAATTCATACAATTTCTATAATCCGTATTTTTACATTGGGGACACAGATACTATTACTATAATAGATTCTGGTAGAAAAATATTAGATAGGCACCGTGCAAGGCCCATAGCAGTACTATGGGCCTTTTTTTGTGTTGAAACTCTTCTGTTGCATGCTATGAAACCTCACTCGACGAGAGTTTTAGATGCATAGAAAAAAATTCCGCAAACCGCTTCTTTACTATCTCGGTTTCTATTGAAGCTTGCAGAATCTTCCCCATAGACGTCACTCCGCGAATTTTTGATACCGCAGGGACCTATATATCCAAAAATATCTAAATCATTATTGATATTTAACGCAATGCCATGCATTGACACTCTGTCTTTAATCCTAACACCAGCCGCACATATTTTCTCAAATCCAACCCAAACGCCTGGGTCTTCCGCATCACGGTTTGCTGAGACTCCATACATTGACAATAGATCGATGACTGTTTGCTCCAATAGAAAAATATATTTTTTTACAGTCAGATTTAGTCTGGTTACAGGAATTATGGGATATATGCGTTTGAGGCTCAAAATTATAGATGCTCAACAGCTCAATCGATGCGTTGAAACAACTCGACTATTGATTGAACCTTTGACGTCATTGCACGCAAGAGAGCTATACGACGCACTGCAAGGAAGAATGGGTATGGATACGAGGCTGTCAATTGCGTAGTCAATCACTTTGCAGCTCAACAAATTAAATTGATTCGTGCAACAGTCACATCTGGTAATGATTCTTCAACAAGGTTGCTTGAGAAAGTTGGCTTCATTAAATCAAGAATTATTCCTGGCAATGACGTTGTTAGAGGCGTTTTGGTTGATGATGTTGAATACGTAAGGACTTTTAATCTGTAGTAACTTCTACTATGATACCTTAGGTAAATATTCTTCTAAGAAGGTAAGTGTCAGGTTTAAATGGTCTACTTAAAATATTAAGTGGGTACCTTTAAGCCGCGATGAAAATGGAGTCGCAAATATGCAATCGTATCAATTTAGGCTCAGGTTCATTCTAATATTGTCTATGGCGACGATTCTGGGCTGTAAACCACGAGTTGAACAGGATTATCAAACGTCCTTTTTGACTGCCATAGACGGTCAACCGATTTGTGAAGATCTTCATTCATTTGTGGCAGAGGCGGGGCGAGATTATGATGAAGCACTTAAAAAGGAAATGGCTAAAGTTCAGTTTAGAGAGGACTTTGAGTCCATTGGAGATATTTTTCGAAAGGCTGCCAAGGATAAGGTCAATAAGCCAGTCGCAAAAGATTTTTTAGTTGCCGAAATTGCTGCGATCAAAGCCTACACGAATGCGGCCTATGGGCCGATTAATTCAAGTTTGTGGAAGCGAGAGTGCAACCTCTTTAAAGAGACTTCACGACTACTTGCTTCAGGTATCAATCGCTCAATGGCAGTAAAGGGATCGGTTTATCGAGGTGGCGAGATCACTCAAAATGATTTGGATTTGAACGTCTATCAAGTCGGCAAAGTTGTTGTTGCACCTGCTTTTTCCAGCTCATCTCTGAACAAGTCTGTTGCGGAGAGATTTGTTAGAAATGCTTTTTTTGAAATCAAAGATGCCACAGGAGGTTATGTCAGGCCTTTGAGCTCATGGGGAAACGAAGAAGAGGTTACCTTTGTGCCGGGCACACAGTTTCGGGTTGATGGATTTGAAAGAACAGAAACTAAAGACCCTCGATTTCCAGTTAAGTATAAAGTGAACTTAACTGTTATCAGCAGAGTTGCACAAAAAACTATTGTAGAATTTCACCCTAAATCCATTGATAAAGCTATCTTAGCTGCCGAGGATGCCAATGCGCTGCCGACCCTCATTACCCACATAAACTCAATTATCTCGACAAGAAAACAAAATGGTAGCAGTGAACACGACTTAAATTCAAAATGCTCAGTTGAGTTTAAGAAACTGCAAAGCAGTATTCAGTTCGAAGTGACCTATGACAAGTTCCCTGGGACTGCGGTCACTTTGGAGTCGCAAGGTACTCTAAAGGTAGATAGTGAAACCTATACGCCGAACAAGCTATGGACTCATGTTGAATATCGAATTCCAAACTATCCTGCCGTTGTTTACCATTTGGCAACAATGGTGAATGGCGTAGCAACGAATCTCGTGTCGATCTATTTTGGATTGAAGAACGATCAGCTTGAGATGGAACGTGTTAGGGTCACGTCGCCTAAAGGATCATTTGTGCCGGCATGTGTTGTTGAATAGAGGGGAAAAGATTGGATCTCTGTTTAGCAGGGGCCCAGTGGGACCCCTTTAAAAAGATTAGAAATCAAAAGGTAGGAATTATTTCTCTGAGATATGAATTTTTGTCGTGATACCGGCCTTAAATGCACTATCTGGTAACTGAACAGTAGGGGTTTGGGATGGGAATTTTGCGATGTCTTTAATAGCCACTTGATAGATTCCATCAGTAGGTTTCGTAACATTATTAACGCTCACTGCAGAGTCACCTTTTCTCAGGACGGCTAGACTAAAGAAGGACGTCATCGAATCTGATCTACTGCTGGAGTCTCGCAAAGTAAAGTCTAGATTTCTGAATGTTCTCTGGCACCGTCCAACTTTATCTAACCAATCTCCAACTTTGTTTTTTGGATCATTGGCTTCAAATGAAACGGGCAAGGTTATGTGCAGTACTATTTTTGCGGTCTTGTTTTCGTTGACAGCATCTCTTACTAACTCTTTCTGTACTTGTAGTTCGGATTGGCACATGCTTGCCAATAGACCTTCATATTTCCAATGAGCTGTTAATTCTGGGATGAGTGGTTCAATGTTAGTGCTGACTTGATAAGATAATTCTAGTTTAAAATTATCACCACCTTGTCCAGGGCTCAAATCTACGTCCACATCTTTAGTGCCTTGAAAATTGCCGCTGACTATTGTAGTACCTTCGAGATTTGAGCCACGTTGAGCGGATTTGCACGAAACGAAAAGACTTGTAAGTGCCAGAGCAATTCCCACTGACTTGATCATGATGAATCTCCAATTTTAGGCTCGATGAAAAGCATTGCTTGCGAAATTATTTCGCAAGCCTTTATGCCTTAATTTTACAGCACTCGGACTGGAACTCAAAGGAATGTCGGAATTCATAGTTTTAGATGCACTCAAGAGATTCAATATTTTCTAACTATTTTGAATTGTTATGTGTCATGGAAAGATCCATTGATAGAGGTAGCAGGTGACGTTCTCGCGACTGGATTTGATATCGAAAGATCATTGTGAAGACAGCATCGCGGCCATCCATAAAAAGTCCACACCGGAGTATCGATGTCTACAAATGTTCGTTGTAGGATCGTAGTCCTCATCTTTTCGCTGCCAGAGGTAGTCGGCGTCCTTATGGCAGTCCATTGGTAAGTCGTCAGGTGGGAATTGAGGCATTGCTAAAAGTTCAGATGTCAATTCCATTCGTCTTTGTGCGGTCAGATCGTGGCGTGCGCGATGGTAAAGATATCTGAAAAAGAGATTGCGAGGGTTGTCGTTTACAAGCTTGGAAGTGACCCAGTTTAGTCGAAATTGGTCTGACTGTGTGGCCCCCTCGTTAAATAACCCGTCCCCAGCATTGATGCGACGCTCTATCTCACCCATAAAGCTTCTTGGGTTGAATGAGGAATCACCATCTCGCAATTGCAACTCCAACCATATTCCTAGTCCTGCCAAATGAGATTCGTAGCCAGGTTTCAAAAAGAAGGTATCAACCTCAATTGACGAGAATGACTGTTTGAGGATCCAAGGATAGTTTGAATAACCAATTTGATTTTGGTCCGCGATACCTCGCAAAAGACTTGCAGTTCCAGGAGATAAAAAGCTTAAGTAAAAAGGACCATCACTAAATTTCCCGTTTCTTTTGGCTATCTGAAGTAGAAGATTTTTAAGTATCAATTCAGAATTTTCCGGTTTGGATTCAAGGGCAATCATGAGTCCCATAAACATATCTCGCGAAAGACCAAGTCGATCACATTTGGGATGGCGAATCCAGTCTCCATCGGCGTTTTTGGCGGAAGCGAGAATAGCACTCCAGGCCTGTTCGGCTTGCTTATTCATATTCATAAGTTGAAGGGACCTATAGCGAAGGCTCGAAAATAGAAGGCTGTCGCAGTAGTCGACAAACCGCCCTTCACCATTAAGATTGACGGTCATACCTCTTGAGAGCATCTGGCTTTCACTTAGCCGATAATACAACATGGCTCTTGCCTTCAACTCTCTACTCAAGGCTGAATTGTGATCGTAATTTGAAGGAGACCTGGCTTTGAATGGGTGGGTGTGGTCCGTAAAAAAGCTATAAATGACAAAAAACTGCACGCTTATCGTGGCAAAAAGAGTCATCAAAGCTATCGTTTGTAAACGTTTCAAGTTGGTCTCCCTACATACACCTAAGTCGGATTTTTTAGGGGAAAATAGAGATTTGGCTCCAAGTAATTTGAATCAATGGGAATTCACAGGATGATTGCTGCTGGCTTTTCGCATAAAGAGCTGATAAATCAGCCAATTCGATGTATCATCTAAATGATGAAAATCTAGGGCGATATGTAAGTCTTAACACATTTAAGAAAAGGTTATTTAGACATTTGAATATTTTGTATCGCACCGCTGCTTCGTTGTTGAGCCCCTTCTTTCAAAAAGATGGGGTCATATTGATGTTTCACAGGGTTTTGCAAAAGGATCAGAAATCAACTTATTTGGGATTGATGGGTCTGGAAGTAACCCAAGAAATTTATGTTCAAACGATTCATTACTTTAGGAATCGATGTTTTGTGTTTTTGAGTTTTGCTGATTTTGCTGCAAGGTATCGCCAAAAATCGCTCCCTAAAAAATTTGTAGTTGTTACCTTTGACGATGGTTATGTTGATAATGCAACATTTGTCGGCCCTTTCATGGCCAAAGAACAATTGCCATGGACATTATTCTTAAACTCAGGTTTTTGTGATGGAACACTTCCTTGCTGGTGGTATGGATTGGGTGCCTTACTTGACGTGCGCGATTCTGTTAATACGAGAGGGCTGACTCCTGATTCGACTTTGAAGACTTTTGAACTTCGATCTATACAAGATAGAAATTCAACATATTTGGAGCTAAGAGAAATTATTCATGGATTGTGGGCTCGTGAAGAGCAAAGAAAAAAAGTAGTTGCATGGTTTCATCAAAATAATATTGATCTGTTCAAGATAACAAGCAAGGTTGCTACAGGAGAGTGGATGTGAAATTGCTTGCCATACAGATCAACACCTGAATTTGGCACAATCTAGTGAAGACGTGAGTCGAGACGATATCAGGAAATGCCAAACGCGAATACTTGAAGAGCTTGGCGTAAACTGTCAAACATTCGCATACCCGTATGGGGATGCAAATGCATGTGGGATAAGAGAATTTAAATTGATTGAGAGCATGAAATTTTTAGGGGCTTGTACGACAAACAATGATTGGATTTCGTTATCTGCAGGTCTTGATTTATTTGCTGTGCCGAGAATGAATGTGTCTGGTAGCTGGGATAGTTTTGAAAAAGTTTTGTTTAGGCTTTCTGGGTGGTCTGTCATTGCTCAAAAGAGACTCAATCGTAAAAGATCTCAGAATACTCAGTCCATTTATTAATCGAATTTCTACTTGTTGTACCTTTGGATAAAAATTTATTCGCCGATGATTTGAATGCA
>JAPLFV010000191.1 GCA_026390495.1 Pseudomonadota bacterium
AATCGCCTGCCAAACATCGCTGTACCATTTGTAGTAATTTGTGAGTTTTCATTGATAAGTGGTGCTGGAGCAGGAAAGTCAGGATTTCCTTCGACATGACCTGACACAACGTTTGCAGGAAACGAGAAATTAGGGGCGCATATCATTTCAGGAACTTTGAAGCGCTTTTTTTGGGGGCTAAACGAAAACATAGGTATTGGATGTTCAGCAGTCGACAATCGGTTAAAGGCTTCTAGATACTTGGGCTGAGTTTTTGAATCTAGCGTGACGTTCCATAGGCCCTGATAGACGTGCATTAAAACATGTCCGGTAGTTCCATTTGTGGATCCCGCAAAGAGTGGTAGGTGATAGGCATAAGTCGCGTCATTGGGAGATCCAAAAAGAATCATATTGTGTTGACCGGGGCTCTCGGGTGCAGGGCCATTGCACGCAAAATTTTCGATGCCCACAATATCTTTGGCGATACTTGTATTTGTACCTGTGCCTCTGCAACCGAATGTAGCTGTTACACTGCTGATCAATATCGTAGGAATGAATTTTTTAGGGTTTAGCATGTTTAGTTCTCCTGTATAAAGTTTATGTTTTTGGTTTTAAGCCTGAATGAAAGAAGTTTTGTTTTTAGCCATTGAAAGACACCTGGCGGAATGTTTGCAATCACAATAAGGGCGGCGCATCCAAGGATGTTTGCGTTCATATTATCACGAAAGAGGATGGTAGAGTAAGCAATCGAAAGTAATGGTTCTAGAGCAAGTAAGTTACCTGCAACCTGCGGACTAGCTTGAGCGGAGGCCTTGTAGACGAGTAGGTTTGGTATAAGTCCGACTGCAAGTGAGTAGCCAACCATGATGAACAAATGATTGTTGTTTGAAGTCCAGATTGCAAACGCAGGCCAATCTTGATGGAGATCTATTGAAAACAATCCAACAAGGGCCACTAAAGAAAAGGCGTCATAGAAAATGGATATACTAATGGGGGTTAAGCCTTGTTTTCTTAGGGAACCCGACATAGTGATCCAGGTGGCCATTAGTATTCCTGCGATAACTGGATAGATATAGTTTCCATTGAAGAGACGGGCACCCGAGAAATCGGGTTCAAGGACAAGACTGAGTGCCAACATAATCGCTACGGCTTGAATCGTTTGCGCCAAATGAAATGTACGTTCTCTGTATTGCTCAAGTAATGCAATCCACAAAGGATATGAGAAGACTAATAGTGTTACTGTTGAGGGGTGAAGACCAATTGCAATGCCTTTGAACTCTGTGGCTTGTAGCAATGCGCCTATTATTCCAAAAAAGATGAGACGTATGGTGAGATTGGTGTTCTTATAAACTAGAAGATCTTTCAAACTAGCCAAAGGGACTAGGATTGTCAGTCGAATGCCAATGAAGAGAATGCAAAAGTAGCTGAGAGGAATTCCTTGGTCCAAAATCAGTTTGCTTATAGGGTGGATGAGACCCAATAGTGTTACGGCTATTAGAATGTAGGTCATTGTGATTACCTCTCGGGCTAGCTACTCAGGCTTGCCGCTTTTCAATTCTTTTAGCGTTTCAATCAAAAATAGATCGTTTGCATAAAAGATTGTTGAACATCTTTTGCATAAGGCCAGGCCATTTGTAAAATTAATAAAACTTACAGTGCTATTAAAATAATTGATTGGTGAATTCAGTGATTATGAATTCTGTTGCCGATGGCAAGCACGGAAGTGATTCTGCCGGTTGGAAAAATTTCAACAATAAAACACTAGAAAATTGTGTGAACGGAGGCGGTCAGTAATGTTGGTGACTCTACTTATAGGGAACCGTCACTTCTCCATAAATTTGAAACCCTGCGTTTCCGTATTGATGGGTATGACTGCTTACTCGCAAAGTGCCTTCCACCCAAACCGGCCCATAGATCATCTTGGCAGGTCCTTCGACCATTCTAACATAGACCATTTGATTTGAAGGAGGTGGCGGTGCATGGATACAGGCTTGAGGATTTGGCACGAGAAGGTATTCGGTGACTTCAGATCGATTATCTTCAAGCGGCACCATAAATCCTGGTGCTCGGACTTTCTTGCCATCTAACTCATGAAGTCTTTGCGACGGAACGCCAGTATTCAGGTCCAATTCCTTTAAAATAACCCAATCGATATCTTTGTAGCTAGATTTACTAGTTCCGCCAGATCCTTTCAGGAGTGCATATCCTACGACCAAAAGCAGAGGCACTAAAGTCAGGCCCAATATGAGAAGAAAAGGTCGACGATTTTTTCCTGGCTCAGTCGGCAACAATGGTTTTGCGGTATCGATTTGATCAGTCATTCATCTGATTCCTGCTAGAATTTTGTTGTCAATCCAGATTTCAATGCGCCTCTTATTGCGATTATTGCTGGAAGCATTCCTGCGACAATACTAAAGAATATGAGGCCTAAAAGATACAGATACTCATAAGTAGTGGGAAGAGTTAGCTGTAATGTAAGGCCGTATTTTCTGACGATAAGAGGGGATATTACCTGAAGTCCAATCTGTAACATAGCGATTCCACCAAAAATTCCAATTACACAGATTAAAAGAGCTTCACCTGTTAGCAATGCAAAAATACTTCTGGGATTTGCACCGATGGCTCTTAAGATGGCAATCTCACGGCTTCGAGTTGAAGCTAGAATGTGAAGTGAGACCCACATGCCAATAATTCCGACAACAGCAACCATTGCTGCAACTAGACTCATGGCATTTTCGCCAACGGCAAGTGTCCGCCAAAGTTCATGCATAACGACTGCCGGCATGATTGCGGTCAATGGTTCATCTTTGTATTCATTGATTTCTCGCATCAAGTGCAATGCAGTGGCTCTCTCTTTTAGGCCTACGAAAAACCCGCTGACAGGCTGCGATGTCTCAGTGAGTTCATCCGCGCTGTCGGCATTGTGTTCGTGTTTATGTTCGTGTTCATGTTCATGAGCTTCATCTTCGTTATCACTGTCTTCGGGTTCGTGTGGGTTTTCCTTTTCGTGAGTATCATCGTTTGAGATTTTATCCTTTTCAGTCTGTGACAATGATGCGCGATCAGTAGTGATCTCAATGTCACTATGCATTTGCTCTATGCTATCAAGAGACACCCAGACAGCTCTATCAACGGGCGTACCAGTTGAGTCTAAAATGGCCGAAACAGCTAGAGGATGTGCTTCGTGTTTTTCAAATCCATCTCCGTCTTCACTGTGCCCATGGGCCAGGACAATGGGATCCCCTAATTTGAGCTTTAGTGTTTCTGCAACGTTGGATCCAATGACCGCAAACTTCGTCGGTTGTTCGATTGTGCCCTGGCTAAAGATTAAATCTTTTCCAGATTGGATTTTAAAATGTTGAAAGAAAGTTGAACGAACACCAACTACGGGAAAAGACTGAAAACCGTCTCCCAGGCTAAATGGCTCTACCCAATTCACGGCTTCGTGCTTGCTGAACTTATCTGCAGTGGAGAGATCAAGATTTTGTGAAGGAGACCCAATGCGAAACACTGAAAACAATAGCAAAGACACACTTCCCGTACGAGATCCAACGATTAAATCAACTTGACTGATTGCACCACCAAATGAGTCCTTTCCGGAGGTGCGAAGTCTCTCAACGCCTAAAAGTAGAGCAACACTGAGTGAGATAGACAGAGCCGTCATTAAAGTGACAAACTTGCGATGCAAAAGTGATTTGGAAGCTAAAGTAAATAGATTCATGCTTATTGCCTCGCCCTATTTATGGACCGTAACGACACTTGATGGCAAAAGTGACTTGCCAATGATAAGTCATGACTTACAAACAATATGGAGAGTTGCGCGCTTTTAGCTACATCGAGCAGCAGTTTTATAAAATCGGATCGAGAGTCTGTATCTAAGGCTGATGTTGGTTCGTCTGCCAAAATAATTTTGGGACTGCCAAAAAGTGCGCGTGCAGCTGCAACTCTCTGTTGCTGGCCAATACTTAATTCTGAGACGGGATTTGCCATAAACTGACTTATTCCCAAGGCGTCACATAGGTATCTAACTTCTTCCGAATCATCACTAAATTTTAATGAATGAGTTCGACCAAACATAGCTGGGAGTGCCACGTTTTCTTCTACAGAAAGGTAGGGCACTAGGTTGAATGCTTGAAAAATATAACCGATATATTTTGCACGCACCCGATCACGTTCGATCGCTGTTGCGTTAGCAAAATTGGTATCAAGAATTTGCAATTCTCCCTTTGAGGTTTTAAGTATTCCAGCAATGAGCCCAAGCAAAGTGGATTTTCCACAGCCGCTTGGTCCAAAAAGAAAAGTTGAATCGTCTGCTTCAATTTTAAATTCTTCAATGTCCAAAATTGGAGTGTTTGCTTTATAGGAATATTCAATGTCTTTTAAATGAATGACGGTCATAAAGTTATCTCCTTACAAAAGGGCGCGGCTTCAAATCGCACTCTTAAGAAGGGTATCCTACCTCAACTCATATGATTATTCCAAGGCAAGATAAATTATATGTCTACGCCATTTAAGAATGAGTTTCGGCCAATTGACTATCTAGTAGAATAATCGATCGATGTCGAGGGAATGATCCGAAGACAATAGACCAACTCGAAAGTGATTTTCAATTCCCAAATGAGACTCCACCCACATAACTTCGAAGGCAACTTTTGACTGACCGAGTTGCAATGTAATTAAATTCCCCGTTCCGATGACACCTTCAATCACGCAACCTAGCCCGTGGTGACTGACGTCAATAGCTCGATACTTTATTGGGTTGTTTAGGGTTATATTTTTACCGATCCCTTGGTAATGGTCGGATAGAGACCTGCGGCCAGGTTCAAGTCGGAATAGAGCCATGTTCTTTACCATTGAGGCCTCATTGAATTTTGACAACTTCGAGCTCACAAGAAACCATCGGAATGTAATGCAGATACTTGAGTGTATTTTAAAGGCCTTAAAAATTGTCGTTTAAAGGCGAGTTTTCCGTAGGTTAGCCTGTGCTAGAATCTCGGCATTACATCCGTTCCAGATCCTATATTTAGGTCATATGGATGGATCCAATTGCTTTTTGCGAATTCGCAATTTCTTCAAAACTATGACGGCCTCTGTCAGGTCCTTGACGCGATCGGTGCAAATCATGCCGATTCTTTGGCACTCCCCTTTTACAAAACACACATCAAAAGAGTAAAGAAATTACCGCGCGGCAATGATGGCACGGCAATTGCTTTCTCCTTACTGATTCTTCACATTTCGTATTTGGCAATTTCGAAAAATCAACTTTAAGCGAATGACGCTTATCGATGACTTTAACGAGGGTGACTATGAGATTTACTCAAATGGCATTTGGAAGCGTACTAACGTTGTTTAGTGCCTTGGCCTATCTTTCGAGTGAGTCATTTTCGGCAAATGGATTTAATCAAATCGTGATTCCATTTAAGTCTGAAAAGGAATTTACTTATGAATGGTTGAAGAAAGAGAACACGCTGCGCTTTCAGTTTCCAGGAACTTCGCCGGAAGAACTAGAGCCATTTAATCATTATGATGAACGCTTGGTAAGGCGAATGGTCGTAAAGGATTTAGGTCCGTCTGGTACTGAAGTACAATTGGTTCTAAAAGATCGAGATGTTCGAGCCTTGGTAAGTTCCTTTCATGACCCATTTCGTGTTTCCATTGATTTGTTTGACAAGAATTATGCTCCTAAGAAAGATCTAACGACAGGCCTGCCTTTGATTGAGGATGGATTAGCCAATGACGGTGCTGTCCATAGTCATGCGGCTTCTAATCATGGAGCAGGCGCAAAAAAAGAACGTTTAGAAGACTCAGATACTGCAGGTATTGAAGCTCCAAAACAGCAAGTATCAGGAACCCCTCAACCCTCATCAAACTCCAAGCGCCGACTTCTGCAGGCTCTACCAGATGAGTTGCAAACGCAGGGTGAGCTCAAAGTTGCCATGGAAAAGATCTCTCCTGGTGTCGGTAAAGGTTGGTTGACGTATCCACCCTATATCTACAGAGCTCAACTTGCGCCGTTTGAAGGACGAGAAGCGCCTGCGAAAGAGTTCTCAAATCTGGCTGGTAAGGCATTAGTATCCAGTAGTGGCATGGCTGAATATGCATCAAAACTATATGACTTCGGCCATGAAGGAAGAGCTCTAGCAGCATATCAACAGGTTCTACTAAAAGAGCCTGGAGTTTTTGAGAAAGACCCAGTGCATTTATGGAAATTTGCAGAATGTCACTTGGGACAAGGCAATTTTCAGTTGGCGGAAGGGTATTATTCTTCGCTACTAGACAAGCATTCAACTCATCCTTTGGCTAAATTTGCCCAACTAAGAAAATTAGATGTTGCAGCAATTAAGGCTATTCAAAAGCAAGATCAAGGAGCCATCGCGGAGCTCGGTTTAAAAGTAAAATCAGCAGTCCCTCGCGCATCTGCTGAAGTTAACGCTCAAGCCTTGATTCGACAGGCTTGGTGGACAGATGCAAATGCAAGTCAAGAGAGGTCAGGGAAACTTCCCTTAGCAAACGAAGAAATACAAAGAACATTGACAACGTTGTTACCAAATGTAGAAAGTCAGCGGACAGCATTTTTGGCTTCAAGCTTGATAGCCCATCGCATGACTCAAAAGGAAACATCTTGGGAGTCTTCATATGCCAACTGGCTAAATGAATTCTTCTCGAAATTCAAGGGTCCTGGAGTAGAGCCGATTCGTACCCAATTGTCCGACGCAACTAAGCTGAGAATTGCAAACGAAATAAAAACGAAATTTAGTGCCGGCGACTACATTGGTCTTGTTAGCATGTTTGAAAAATTGCCCGAACCAATGAAATCAATTAGAAAAGATCCGAGTATCTCATGGGCCATTGGCGAGAGCTATCGCATGAATGGCCAGGCAGAGAAATCGATTCCGTACTACAAAATTGCTAAAGACGTGCCACTCGGAATTGATCGATTTAAAGCTCAGTTCTGGTTGATGGATATTGCTGGTTCAGTTGCAATGCAATTGCAAGCAAATGGGGGTAGCCAAGATAAAATCAGGAATCTATCTGCCGTATCTTCCGAATCCGATGAGGCCCTGAACACCACCTGGGCTGCACTGAAGAGTGATGAAAGGTCTCAAATTCAAACAGGGATGAATCAGCATCTTGAGAAAAATGTAGCTAGCTCTCTTAAATCGAAAACTCCCGCAAAGATCTTACTAGATAAATGGTCTACGACTTTAACAGTGAATCCTCCAAAAGTGTCAGCCACAAATGGAAATAATCCAGCTAACGAAGTCGGCAATTTTAGCCCATCAGCAACGACCGTTCAGCAGTTGGATGAGCTTGGCAAGAAATTTGCAGATATTGGATTGACCGATGAAAGACGAAAGGCATTGGAGCTTATGAGATTTATTCAGCCTGCAGCGATCGAAAAGGATAAACAAGCCTTAAAGGTTTGGTCCTCGCAGTTACTTTCCTTGGCGGAAGAATATCGAAAATCCAATGAATTTTTGGAAGCTGGGCAGCTCTATACACTGGTCGGAGATAGCCAAAGCAATCAAGAGAATCGCGCCGAAGCTAACTACAAAGGAGGACTTTTACTTTATAGAGCAGGGAGGAAGGATGACGCAATTAAGGCTCTTGAAAAAGCAAAATCGGACACAAACAATCTGTTTTACTCCAAGTTAGCTACCGAAAGATTAGATCAAATTCAAGCACATTAAGATTATTCACGTAACCAAGGAGGGTTAGAATGTCAAACGCAATTTTGGAAAATGCAGCAAAGGCACTTGTGATTAGCACTGAGGAGCAGAAAGAGGACTATGTTTCCTACGCCCAAAATAAGTCGCAAAGAGCTGGAGGAGGGAAGTATTTCCTCGCGCAAGATGAGAAAATGTTGCGGATTCAAGATGTCGTGGAACAAATATCGGCAACTAATGTTGCTGTACTTATAACTGGAGAGTCTGGCGTTGGCAAAGAGATCGTTGCTAAAGCAGTTCATAATGCTTCGACTCGGAAGGCAAAGCCTTTTGTCGCGATCAATTGCGCTGCTTTGCCTGCGACACTTTTAGAAGCAGAACTTTTTGGATATGAAAAAGGAGCCTTCACAGGTGCTATTCAAAGACATCTTGGAAAGTTTGAACAAGCTCAAGGCGGGACTCTACTGTTAGATGAAATTACTGAAATGGAACCCAATTTGCAGTCAAAGCTATTGCGTGTTTTGCAAGAAAGAGAAATTGAGCGTTTGGGCGGCACTGGTACCGTATCCGTAGATGTGCGGATCGTGGCTACCTCAAACAGAAATTTGGCTCAAGCAGTAGAAAGCGGACAGTTTAGACAAGATCTGTTTTACAGGCTGAATGTTATCAACATTGAAGTTCCATCGCTTAGAGATCGTCCTCGAGATATTGAGCTGTTAGCAAATCATTTTCTTGCATTGTACTCAGATCAATTTAATAAGCCTTTGATGTCCTTTTCTCCCGACGCAATGAGTAAGCTAATGGCTTATAAATGGCCAGGAAATGTTAGAGAGCTCAATAACGTGATTCAAAGGACAGCACTGTTGGCTCACAGTGGAAATATCACCGCAAGAGATATACCCGTTGATCTTGCGCAAGAGACTAGCACCGATAATTGGATTGCAGCTCTTCCAATTGGTCGCTCCCTAGCTGAAGTTGAAACTCAGTTTATTCTTGAGACTTTGAAATTTCATGCTGGTAATCGCACTCACGCAGCGAAAACCTTGGATATTTCACTTCGAACGCTCAGAAATAAGATTAATGAATTCACAGCAGCTGGAATACATGTCATTGGACCCGTAGGAGGCAAGTTGTCATGAGCAGCGTCATTGGTGGTCTTTTCAACTTTAGTGATCGATTACAGATGCAATCGTTGGGATTGCGTGGAAAGAGAAATGAAGTCGTGACTGCCAACATTGCTAATGCTGAGACACCTGGCTTTCGAGCCTTTGGTTTTGATTTCGAAAAGCAACTGCAGTCGCTAGGCGATGATAACGTTCGATCGACAATGAGAACAAGTGATCCAAGGCACGTAAAAAATGCATTCACTCAAGCTAATGGGCAAGTGACTCCTGATGTTTATGTTCGGCCCACTGAAAGCGTTGATGAAGATGGAAACACGGTCGATATTGATAAAGAAATGTCGGAAATGGCAAGGAACCAGATTTTGTACCGAACTACTGTTGAAACACTGAATCGAAAAATCGGAATGCTGAAATATGCCATCAATGGAGGTCGTTGATTATGAGCTTCTTTAAAAGTATGGGTATTAGTTCCAGTGGTTTGTCGGCTCAACGAGTTCGTATGAATGTATTGAGTGCAAACTTGGCGAATGCCAATACAACTCGGACCGAAGAAGGTGGTCCTTATAAACGACGAGATGCTGTATTCTCAGCGGTTCCAATAAATGGCCCATTTGAAGATTTCTTAAACGGAACACATGGCGCACAACTCGACCAAGTAAAAGTTGTGGGTATACACGAAGATACTAAAGAGCCAAGGATGGTGTTTGATCCTTCCCATCAAGATGCCAATTCAGATGGATATGTTGCGATGCCAAACATTCAAGTTATGACAGAAATGGTAAATATGATTACGGCAACAAGAGCCTATGAAGCAAATGCTACTGCAATCAATGAAGCCAAACAAATGGCCGTTAAAACTTTGGAAATTGGACGATAAACTTAGAGTCTTCATGAACTAGGAGGTAAAAAATGGCGATCTCGAACTCATTTGGTGCAGCGCAAGAAGTGCTTGGAAAAATGCGTGAGATTCAATCCGAGGCCCGTAAAACTGATGGCATGTCCATTAGCGATAAGGCGCGACAAGGGACGTCATTTATGGATCACCTCAAAGAAGGTGTGATGGAAGTGAATCAAATGCATAAGACTGCAGATAAAATGGCTATGGATCTGGCGGCAGGAAAAAGTGAAAACCTACATGAAACGATGCTTGCAACGACACAAGCAGAGATTGGTTTTAACTTGATGGTGCAATTGCGAAATAGAGCACTAGAAGCCTATCAAGAAGTTATGCGAATGCAGGTTTGATTCGGCGTTGAGTTGTGGAATTGGAAGTTCTCAATTGAGGTGATTCTGTGAATAATATTCAGTTGTTTATAAAGCGACTACAAGATCAATTTCGAATATTTTGGTCATCACTTTCATTGACCAGGAAGATCACTGCTGCTGGCGTTGTTGCGTTGGTTTTGGTTGGAATTTCCAGTGTTTTCTTTCTTCAATCTCGAGATTCATATGACTATTTATTTGTTGATGTGTCCCCAGAAGATACACAGAGTATTCTAACTGAATTCAAAAGAAGGAACTTTGCTGATTATCAGGTTGACGGCAAGGGTATCAAAGTTCCAACTTCAGAAGTTGCAAAATTGCGCATGGAGCTTGCTCAAGAGGGGTTGCCGAGCCATGGGATTGTAGGTTGGGAGAAATTTGATTCCCAGGACTTTACTCGAACAGAATTCGAACAAAACATCCACAAAATGCGAGCCATCCAAGGGGAGATTGCCCGGACAATAATGTCTATTGATGGAATCACCAGTGCCCGCGTTCATATTGTAAATCCTAAACAAAGTTTGTTTGTCGCAGATCAAAAAGACGTCACTGCTGCCGTCTCACTTAAAACTAAACGTGGAACAACATTAAATGATCGCCAGATAAAAGGCATTCAAAACTTGGTCTGTCGATCAGTTGAAGGACTTAAACCCAATAATGTTACAATCATTGATCATGAGGGTCAGACTCTTACCAAGTTAGAGGCTGAAGATTTCGCGTCTAAAATGACTAAGGAAATGCAAACCTATAAGCAATCGGTCGAGAAGGACTTGGAAGCGAAGATTCGAGGCTTGGTCGGTCGCGTCGTAGGTGCGGAGAGGGTCGAGGCTCGTGTTGATGTTTCAGTGGATTTTACACAAGAAGAGCAAACCATTTCAGATGTAGATCCCGAGAAATCCGCAATTCTCAGCAAGGTAACTACCGGTGCCAATATGGAAGGAAATGGTCTAAATCCAACTGGAATACCAGGAGCAAAATCTAATGTTCCGGGTGAGCAGGAGCAACTTAGTGTTGCGACATCAAGAGCAAAAAACTCTCAGGAATCTGAAAACATAAATTTCGAAGTTTCTAAGACCATTGCAAAGAAGACAATGCCTGTAGGAACAATAAAGAAAATTAGTGCTGCAGTTTTGGTGGATGGTAAGCAGGACTTTCCATTAGATGGATCTAAACCAATTTTTGATCCAAGAAGCGCTGAGGAAATGAAGCAAATCGAGGAAGCCGTTAAAAAGGCCATTGGATTTCAGCAAAATAGAGATGATGTTTCGGTCACAAATATGATGTTTCAAATGGATCCATCACAAATGCAGGCTATCAATGAAGTGAAGAAAGAGAACAGAGAATATATCTCAACGTTGGCATTGTCGGGAGCAATAGCTTTTGCACTAGTGTTGTTCTTCATCTTCGTAGTCAGACCTTACTTTAGAT
>JAPLFV010000049.1 GCA_026390495.1 Pseudomonadota bacterium
AATGCAAAACAAATTGCGACAGTAGATACAGTTGAAGAAGTGATAGACGTGCTATTAGCCAAACTCAGAGCTGGAGACGAGAATCCAGTAGCAACAATGAGGCATCTGCCCAGCGGGGATCGATATTTGTTCTCCGATCTTTTAGCAGAGGCGTTTCTTCATAGGCCAACAGATCGGACTGCTCAATTAAAGATCCCATTTTTTGCTGAACAACATGGCTATGCTCTACAATATGCTATTGCTCCATATTCAGATTCCAAGACGGGGTCTCAAGCCTGCAAAGAGCTTGGTTACTGGCACCTGAGTGAAGTTGCAGGAATTCGAGCACGCGGTCTGCTCTATCCGTTTGAAAAATTGACCATAGCATCGAAAATTCATTCTATGCTAGAGAACGATGCACAAGGTGATTTTGTTAAATTTTTAAGGCAAGCATCGATCGTCACAATCCCAAATTTTTTGGAACCCTCAAAAATATGGGGCGGCGGTCACATGGTGTGGAGTACAAATGACGCCTACATAGTCAAACAGTCAGGCAGTGAGTATATTGAAACTGTCGGCATTAAAGAAATGAATCCAAAATTAGTACCCAGTGGATGGCTGTGTATTGCACTTGGAGATGCTTCCATCGCTGGATCGCCGCTATAATGTGTTTCTTTTGAAAGCAATCTAGAGAATATACTATTGAGCGATTCATACAGAGATAAGTGTTTACATCAAAAGATTTTTAAACTTCTTGCGCCACCTTAAACAGGGCCTTATCGCTCTGAATAGTAGAACTAATATCAAAAAAGTCTGATAGTCTTTTGCCTGACAGGCAATGCTGAACAAACAACAACTGATCCCACTCCAAAAATTGCCAATGTATAGAACTCAATTCTCGCCAGACAATGACACTGGCTACTTGGCTATTCTCACTTCTCGAACTGTCAATATTCTCAAGCCTGTTTATGATCTTAAAAAGATCTAAATCCAATTGCAAAATAAAATATGGTGCAGAGGCTGCAACTGCTAAACTATTCCATTCTGTCTCATCGTATTGAAGTAGCTCTTCTTGAGACAAAGAAATACCTGTTGCAGGCATAGAGTAAAGAAGCCATTTTGAATGTTCAAATCGAGCTAAAGCTTTAAGTTCAGCTTGCCTTGTTTGATCTACTTCCGTTAGGGAATCCAAAAACTCAACTACATTTGCACCAAGCATCGATATTGAATCGTGAGGCGACGGAAAATCAGTTAGATACTCTTTGCAAAAATGGTTAAACGGTTCGTCTCCGAGATATATTTTTATGAGTGGATAAATGTCAGACAAAACCTCGATTTGACGTGTCCAAAAAGCATTCTGATAGACATTAATTCCTCTCAAACAAGGAACCGGTTTTCGTGCCTCAAGCAAATCTAGAACTCTATCGTCTGACTCAATGCGATAGAGACCAGATATGCTATTGAAGAACATTCCATTTTGCATCTGCTCTTCGGCTAGATTAATTTCGTCTCGTCTAACACCTAAGATCGAAACATTGTTAGTATTGGGAAAGGCTCTACACAAAGATTGAGATACTTTATCAATCTCTGCACTACCGCTAGATATTGGCGACAACACCAGGTCTAGCTCTCTCACCAGCTCATCCCAGGTAGGGATTTTATCATCCCATTCAAGCAACACCGGCACCTCAGGCCAACGCTCTCTAGCCTTACTCAATAATGCGATGGCCTCGACACAAGGTGAATGATCATGGGTATCGATCCGTAATCCATCGGAGTACGAATGTCCCGCAATGTGAAACTGCATGACATCTTCGGGACGAAGCAATTCAAAATAGGCGCCAATGTCTGTTTGCAGATTAGACTGATTCACAAAAAGATTGTTTACGTCCAACAATACTCCGCAACCAGTTCTTTTGCACAACTCAGATAGAAACTGACCTTCGCCGTAATCGGCTGATTTAAATTCAACATACGCAGATGGGTTTTCAATCGCGATTCGTCTTCCAAGAAACTCTTGAACTTGATTCACTCTCTCTATAATTCGAGTCAAGTTGGTATGAGTCAACGCCACTGGCAAAAGGTCATGAGAGTTATGATTTTGATGCTTAGTCCAGCAAAGGTGATCAGATACGACAAAGGGTTCGACTCTTGACACAAGCTGTTTCAAAGCCCTTAAATAATCTAGCTTGATGGGATCTTCGTTACCGATTCCAAGAGCTACACCATGAAGCGCTACCGGGTAACTTTGACGAATCTGGTCTAAAACCTTAATAGGATTACCTTCAGAAAACATAAAATTTTCTGAAATAACTTCAAACCAATCTACAGATGTTGGCGACTGCGCCAATACCTGCTGATAGTGCTGAGGCCTAAGCCCCAGCCCTCGAAGGCCTATTTTTTTGCTTCCGGTTGCTTCCATGCTCCACCTTGTTTTTCACAGTCAGCTTTATCTTTAGCTTCAATCTTTACGGGACCGCCACACTTATCAGGAGTGTTGCAACCTGAATTAGCGGGATCACCTTCTTTTTCACAAACACCACTGAGTTTAACTTCCTTTTCTGTCTTCACTTTAACTTTAGTTTGCTTTTGCCCCTCGGCAAAGGAGCTGGTGGCAAAAACAGCTAATGCACCAAACGTAATAATCGATGTAGATTTAATCATTATTATCTCCTGTAAAAAGAATTAAGCTATGGTGAGTTTACTACATCAGAGTTTTATTCCAAGGAAATTAGCCGAAAGTTTGGAATTTTTGATTTGTCGCCAAAATTAGACACATTTCTATTACAAACGAATGAATTCTAAAAGCCACCAGATGCCAATTCGAACTAATATCTATTGAATGCCCAACTTTTCTAAATGAACCAATTGACCTGCGAGAATGGAAACTAAATCTCCGCAAAATCAATGATCAGTGCATACAATGACTCCTCTTTGGAACCATGGAGAATTTTTTCTGCCTTTGAAATCGCATTCAGAAAAATTTCTCGGATAACTTCCGCGTCCTTCTTTGATATTGCAATGACCTGCAAAACCGCTTTATCAAAATAGCGCTGGAAATCATGTCCCAACCACTTGCCAAAGATACCGTCATTGTCGGTGATAAAACCCGAAGGCAGCTTGTACCCGGACATCTCCGCATTGCAAATCTGCTGGGTGATCCACTGTCGATCTGGATTTAATGTTGCATTTATTGCGATAAGTTGCCTGGTTTGAAGACCCACAACCGCCAGTATAAAAACTTGCAATCCTTAAATATTGATGACACACGTAAAATCTAAAGCCCACAGATGCTTATGACTAACCAGGAAGGCCTTCCAAGTTGGAGGTGTAACGCGAGTTTTTGGAGGGACCATGCCATTATCAACAAGAAGCCGTTTTACGGTTTCATTATGGAAGCAGATGCCAAGCAAAAGCAATTCTTGAGCAATGCGCAGAGCGCCCCAAGGCCAGTTCGATCTTTTCATGTCAAGAATCAGTTCGACCAAATCTTCGCTAACCGAAGGTCGTCCGCGACCTCTAGGTATCCAAAGCGCCTTCGCACGTCGGAGAATGCGGCGCAAAAAAACCATAATAAGCAAAAATGGATATAGAGATGCATAGTACGCCCTTAAATCAGAGAAAAGTTGACCTAGAACGCGCCAAGCGAATTTCAGTAGCAATTGAAGTTTTCTAAGCTGCTCAACCATAGAACGGCTGATATCAGAGCGAAACAAAATCGTCAATGAATTGACTAACATTGATTATTGCGGCAGTACAAGACATTGATGAGCAAGCTGTCTAGTTTCCGGTGTCTACTTTAATCCCTAGATTTGCAATAGAATTAGCGCTAAGGTAAAATTAGACATGCGTTTCGTCAATTTTTAGTGCGAATGTTGAAACTAGCAACCGAGGTTAGATTCACTCTATGAAAGGGATCTTCAATGAGACTTTTTTTTCCTATACTTGCAGTTAAATTTTCCATTTTATTTTTCATCTTTGGCAACGGTTGTAAAGCAACCAATGGAGTCAAAAATGATAATGCTGAGTTAGATAATATTAATGGCAGTTTCCCGCCTCCCCATCCAGTCTTAAGTTATACTGGTTGGTCCCATTCTCCGGACAGGTGTTATTGTGAATATTCTAATGGTCTAAAGGAAAGGTTCGATTGTTCTGATTGGCAAGATAAATTTAGTAGAACCAGAAAAGTCTCCACTTTGTGTGGAAATCTAGCAGGTGTAAAAAAATTACTTGCACCATTGAGTGGCCCAGGTACGGAAGCTTCAATCGAATGGCACCCTAAGTTTAAAAGCAATGCCATAGCATTTGGCAATTTTGAAAATTTGACCGAAATTATGACATCATTTATGAAAAAATATTCTGGAAAATTTGAGTGTGAGGATTTCTTAAGATTTGCCGATTACAGAAATGATGAAAGTTTTAGTCTATTTAGGATTTTTCGCGAAGATAGTCCAAATGAGCTATATGTGTATGAGGGTGAGAACCTCAATAAATTAAGTAAGGAATTGATATCTCTTAGAGGGGAGGAAATTAGTCCTACAACGGAGCAACGGGATCAATTTTATATAAGCCAAGGCTATCGTTTCCCAGGAACGAGTAGGAGTTCAAATATTTTCATTTCTGCTAGAAGTTTTCCTGATCGACTAGCCAAACTTAATAATCTATTGGTGATTTACGACAATGAAGCAAAGAGCTACTTTGTAATTGGAAGGGTGGCCGCACGACGCACCTTACCTATTTCTCAATATGGTGGTGCCTATATTGAAACTTATCGTCAAATGAAAATAGGAAATTCTTTGATTGTAAAAAATGCGCCAATATCTTGTATCCAATAAGCAAAGACCTGCGGGGGGGGTACTGCGCGTACATCTCTTAGACTGTTCAGCTAACGCCCCCAAAAAATCGCGCTAACTGCATCGCTACTTCCCACCGTGAGAATTTCTCAATTCGTCATTGCCAAGTGCTCAAATTGAGCAGGTCTCAACTTCAAACCGACTAAAAAAATGATTCGCCAATCGATTTATCCTAACAGACAAGCTAGCAGCAAAAGGAGACTTTATGAACACTGATTTTACCACCAAGGGAGGGTTAGACGAAGCTCTTTATCAGTCGCGCCTTCGACTTATGAGAATCCTTCGACAGACCGGAATAGTAGCGGTCGCCTTTTCTGCTTGTATTTCTGGGTGTAAGTCGGCTTATGAAAGAACATCGCAAACAAAGGAATCGCTTAAATCTAATGAAAATTCTACACCACCAAATGATAAAAAATTCCCGATAGTTGAGACTTTCCTTCAGCTATCATCCGAGGAATGCCGCACCGTATCAGAATTACAGTTCGTTGATAATTTGAAGCTTAAAATCGACCGCATCCCCGAGGTAATTCAACAGACAGATAGCAAACTTTTTAAGATCGCTCTATTCGATGAAAGCTCTACGGACCAAGTCCAAATGAAATTGTCATTAACAAAACCCGGATTCCTCGAAATAAGCCTAACCGGAAGTAAACGATTATATCTTTGTGAGTCTACAATTGGAATAGTTGCTGAACGCCTGAAAGGGTGGATATCGCCTTATCTGGCGAAGTCAATTCCCAGGTTGATAAATAGTCGCCTGTCCTATGATAGATCGGTGGGTTGGAACCCAGCTCAACTAGATACGATTCTGAAAAATCGAATTCTTGAAGCACACGTTAATGGTGACAGTAGGGCGCTGCACAGTCTGATCTCAAGTCTTGCACCTTGGAACGACGCAGATCCCATTGTCGCGCTGGTTTGGTCAGGCTGGTTGGCGGGATTGCTAGAACCAAAAGATGAAAACAGAGTTTGGTTAGCACGTGGTGTTTTTGATTTAGACAAGAAGAATCAGAGGTCTTTTGCAGCAAGAGCTCTGGTGCAAGAAATTGAGCATTTTCAAACCAAATTGATGCTCAAATCAGATTTTGATAGTCTCAGCAATGCTTTCGGTTTGCATGGCGGCAGTAGTCAGCACTCTCTCGCTTTATCAGCAACTCTAGACCCAAGATTGGCAAACTTTTTTGGACACGTTGCAGTACTGAATCCGGATATAAAGAGTACCTTCGTCGAAGGAGACGGCATACCACGGGAATTAGAAGTTTTTCTTGTATTCGCAATACTTCCGCAAGACATACTGACATTAGGAACCGACGAATACAATGCGGCTATGGCAGTTCTCGGAAAGATTTCGCAACATGATTGGCCTACCCGCCTAGGGCGGCCGAAGGACCCTTCCGCATTCGATATCGAAACCTTAGGAGAACCTAGGTTTCAGTTGGAATGGAGAAGATACATGATCAAGTACTACTGGACCTTGATAAATGATCACGTAGTAAACGATAAAGTGATCAAGCCCACTTAGAAAAAGGTTTCCTACAAATGATCTATTCTATTTCTTCGAGGGGTTCGGAAATCAGAGTAATGTCAGACATATTAAGCACCTAAAATTCGAACTAAATCTCTGCAAAATCAATGATCAGTGCATACAATGACTCCTCTTTAGAATCATGGAGAATTTTTTCTGCCTTTGAAATCGCATTAAGAAAAATTTCTCGGATAACTTCCGCGTCCTTCTTCGATATTGCAATGGCCCCTGTGTATCTCAATGCAGAGAATGAATTATTGGAAGGAATAGCTGCCGACCTAATTCGCCAGTTAGCATGATGTCGATCTATATTTGGAGAATCTTCTGGTTCATGAATGCGCTTATTGGATATTTTGAATAGTCCTGAATCGGACTGAACAAGTCCACAATCAGCTAGAAAACCCAGTACCTGAAGCACCAGTGAAAGCGACAACCTCAAACGATCTGCTATTGCCTGGGGAGACTGAAACTCATTCAAAGCAGTTAATATATGAATTGCCGAATACCACCAATTGCTATAATAGACGCTGCCATGTTCGATGCTTAATCGATCTGCTGATACGAGATTTTTGATTCTGTTTGAAGAGGTTCGAATATCGTGAAGTTCTGTGTCGTAGATTTTGCGAAGTCTTGAATTGGCACACCGGTCACGCTGAACCATCGTCAACAGAAACTTTGTCTCAAGAATTGGCAGCCCAAGAAACTCAGCGGCCAAGAACGCCATGTCAGGCGTCAAATTGTTTTTTCCGCTGATTACTTGCGACAAAAAGGCACCCTGGACCCGCAAATGAGTCGCAAGAAGTGACTTGGTACCTCTTGGCAAATGCTCAAGAAAATGTTCAAGAAGCTCGTGATGGTTGGAAACTTCAAATGCTTTTTTGGATAAAGACTTCATAATTAACCTCTGACTTAAGTAAATCTAGTTGTTTTTAATTAAATTCATCTAGAATTGCAAAGCTTAAAATCATAGGATCCAAAAAACATGAAAGGAGATTTATATGAAAGTTTCAAATTTGATGAGGGTGGCGTTACTAGGTATTTCAAGTATCGCGCTAGGTGAAGGGGCTGGATCCACGGGAGGCGGTCATGCCGTTGTTTGTCGAGATCAACTCGGCGGGTCTTCAACGGTGGAGTTGTTGGACCTTTGGGAAGCAAAAGCTGCTGGAAAGCAGATTGTGGCACCGACAAGTGATGACGAGTATGAACAGTATGCGGCCTATCTTAAAAGACTTCGCTATGTCCTCGGCGGCGATCGTCCCGTAAAACAAACCGATATCCTTCACTTTCAACAGGAGGTTGACTCCCTTTACCATTTTATCGATGATGAGGAATATTTACCAACGACCAGCGACTTCGGAGAAGTCCCCACACTTCCCTCGAATTGCAAGATTGAACAACTTGCAACTTTTTTCGATCGAAAGCCCCAAGTCAAAGTTCGCCTATCCCTCTGGAATCAGTTAAATTCTGTCCATAAGGCCGCTTTGCTAATCCACGAAGTTGCAGCTCACCAACAAAGGTTTGGCGGCAAGGAAAACACAACCCTTTTAGCTCGCCGGTTTGTTGGCCAAATGTTTAGCGAAAATCTACAATCAGCAGTATTGCCCATAGATGCAGGCGTTCCTTCCAATGCGGTCAAATGCACTGCCAATGAGGTTGAAAGCGGAGAGGCCAGCTTTTTCTTTGTCTACCCCAATCCAAGCGATCCTCAATCAGGAAGTATATTGCAGTTTCAAAGAATTATTGGAAGGGTTGTTTACGATCGGACCATCGTTCCACTACCAATCAGCATTGATCCAACTCAGCTAAGTCCTCGTCACCTCACCGGTTCTTCACTTTGGTACCAGCAAGTCAATCAAAGCAAAGCCAATTTCAATAAACCTATATCAATCGGTGGATATGTCTTTTCTGGATACAAACTTAAAGTTCAGTACGAGAGCGGTAAACCTTTTACTCTCCAACTTGAATCACCTCAAGCAGCCTTGAGTCGACTTCATTACGTTTCGGAATGCAAACCGATCAAAGACAACACTGTGAGAGGCAATATCAGAAATTCTACAAACGTCAACCCCGGCGAAACTGCAGAGAACAATCCAGATGAAAGCTCTGGACAAGAGACCGGGGTCGCAAATCAAAGCGATTATGTGAATGTTAGGTTGGTTCGTGACTTTCAATTCGGTTGGATCGAACCAAATCTGCCGGCGTCTTGTACCGCACAGTCTACTGAAACCATGCTTATCGAGTTAACTGGCGTCCCTGGCAAATTCGTTTCAATTTCGCCTCTTGGTGAACCGAAATTGACTCTCAATAGTCAGAAGGATCCTTCCCGAAACGAATATATTGCAATTAGCAAAATGAGTATATCGCCCTTTGGAGTTGTAAAATTAAACGAAAATGGATTTGCTCAAGTGGAAGTGTTTGCATGTCGAGAGGCTGCAAGCTCAATACAAAAACGAGGGTGGTATGGAGTCAATGGTTTTAACGTTGCGTTTCAATATCAAATGTAAAAGTACGACAGTTTGATTACTTTGCATTTGATCTCGAATCAATAATCCAAACTCAGGAACGAGTTTGGATTATCAACATCTCGAGCCCCGACTCATTTCATTGAAAGCAATTGTTATTCAATTTTTAATATTACCTATATTTATGAACCACTAAAGGAGCAACTCATGTTAAAATTTCTAGTTTTTTCATTCATATTGTCTTTTTCATTCAAGTCTGTGGATGCCCACGAAGTTAAGGGGAAACTAAACCCAGTTGCAATAAAAGGTCAGTTTTTCTTCTGTCAAACAGAATTTGGCAAGAATCAATTCGGCATCAGAGGAGTCAGTTATATGGTTGCTCGCCCAGAAATTACATCCGACACCTATACAGTCTCCATTTCATCTCATTATGCTGCAGGTAGTGCGATTTTCGCTGAAAAAAAACGCTTCTCTATGAATGCCTCTATATATGAAGGCGTGTCAGACTCAAGCTTACGTCTAGCTGGTGGCCACGGTGATGAATTAGACCCTCGGATGCAGAATTCAATTGCGTTTGTGCGGCAGGATGGTGACCCTCTTAACAATCGCGGCAATCGTAAATATACAGGAATCGTTCATGGAATAACATTCAGTTCCTACGATTGTGAGGCCTTCCAGGCATTAGATTGATAGGAAATGAAACTGAAATTTTCACAAAAAGGTAGTTTATACACTTAGGTCTAAAAAACGACCCAATCTTTGAGACAATAGATCTATTTTGATTTCAAAACTAAAATACTAGGAAATCCCAGATAGGAATTAGAATAGACAAATAATTCCTGTCTGTTTTCTTTAACCAAAATGGGCATTCCTAATCCAGATATAGAAGTAGCAGTCTCAACTGTTTCATAAACTTCAACTAATTCTTCACTTTCAGTATCTAAGACAAAAATCTTTTTGCCCAATGTGACAATACCTTCAGGATTTAGCCATTGTCGATTAGAGGTTAAGGCTAACTCGAAGACTCCGTTTAAACCTCTCTGCCATTTTGCAACCCGCCCCAAGCCTTGACCTTGCTCCGTGATCCAAACTTCACCATCATTAGTAAATTGAAAATCAAATGGCGCGTCCAAACCGCTAATCTCAAGTCGGACCTCGTTTGTCTTGGAAATAGAATAAAATTCTCCGTTGTAGGTAATCACATAGATGAGTCCGTCAGCTCCCAATCGCGCGTTCCAAGGATTTTTGATAGTCCAAGATTTTAGATCACGATCTGTCCTTAATACGCGACTACCATGCAAATCGCATCTCACAAAACCATCATTTAGCGATGAAATGCCAGCGGCGTTATTCAATCCAATCTGGTCAATTTTTAAAGTTTCACCTGTATCAAGATTGAGTCTAACAAACGGTGAACCTATATTTTGCCCCTGAGGAAAGGCTTTTGCCAATAATGAAACACTATAGCCATCAAACTCAGCGTACTGGGTTCATCCGAGACAACCAATTATTATTCGGACCAAACGTGCAACCTTCCTTACAATTCAGCTAAAACACTCTCGGCATTCTACTTTCAACCTTCCACACCTGATCGAACTCTATTAACAGTCGCGAGTCCCTTCGAGCAAATCACCACCCAAACTCACCGACTTCGATAAAACAAAACTACGCCAACTGCAATTGATAAAAAAATCCGAATGACTGTGCTAATCAAGCTTCCTGGCAGATTACTAAAGTGCTGGGTACCGTCATTATTAAGCACCCCGATTTCAATTGACTCACCAACATTAGGAGTAAAAAATGCTTCTAGGCGATAAATTCGAGTTGTACCTCGGTAGGTTTCTTCGTTGTGATTAAATTCAAAATGCACAATTTTTCCACGCCGCGCATGAGTCAAGTCAGTGATGACTCCCTGAACTAACCGACTTTCGTTTAGTCGCAATTGATGTTTAATTAGAGAATAGACTTCAAACAGAGCAAAAAAAATTGAGGCAACCATGGCAAGTTTGAGAGCACTCTTGGTTTTCAACCATCGTTCAATTTTTTCGACCCAAGGAGGCAGATCAGTAAATTTTCTATTGCTCAAACGTGACAACCCTTCTTTTAAAAACGGTTAGTTTGGACAGTGATTCTCTCTTTCTTAAAATAACCCCTCGTCTTTGTCGCGATCAGTGAAATAGATCTTACCACAGCCAACTTTAGCTTTCTCAGAGACATCGGAATCGTTCGAGTCAGGGCGTGTCACACCATTCAAATCACGAGGAATCGCTGCAAACCAATCATTTTTTAACGCAACCTGCTGCTGCATGATGCCTTTTGGTTTAACACCTAGCCTCTGGAGCAAATATAGTCACTTCTTGGATTTCCATTTTTACAATTAATCGATTGATGCTGTCACCGAGCGTTGCTTCAACGGCGTAGCTCGCAATCTTAAATCCTAACCGATATTCTCGACTGATCTAGACCGCCGCCCGTCCATGCCTTAGGAATCACAACTCGCCTCGCCTCGTCACTTAACCGACTTTGTTTATCAGCAAATGAATCTGCAAATGATTTAGCATATTGCTTCATTTCATTGTAAGAGGCCTGCTGCTCGTTATGCCGCCCGCCTGAGAAGTGCCCGGAGAAATTATGGCTTGAAGATTGAGACGCCTGCCCAATCTCAACACTGCGAAGTGAAATTCCTTGGGACCCTAAACCGTCTCGTAGCCCTGAGAGTTCTTTATTTATCAAATCCTTCACTTGATCATTTGGCGTCATGATCCGAACATCCAATTGGTTCTGATTGAGCTGAATCGCAAGATCGATTTTACCTAAATTCTTGGACTCGAAATCCAATCGCATGGAGCCGCCGCCATCTTTCAAAAGTAACGACGCGCTTTGCATAATTTTGGTGTGGACCTGAGACTGAGATTGATCCGCCGAATTGCTTTGCGTTTTAACGTCGGTGATAGTTGTTCCGAAATCTTGACGCTGACTTGTGGAGACTCCAGATCTTAAGTCTGTGATAACGTCACCCATCGGTTCCTTTGATTCTGAGGAAAATTCCTGACCACCTTCGCTAAATGAATTTTGAGAGAATGAAAATCCAGAAGACCTCATATCTGAAGACGCAGTCTCTGCGCCGCTCGATTGACTGAAGCCTTGTGGGTCGTCAAGGAGCTTTGTAGAACTTCCTATATTAGATTCACTAATGGGTACTTCTGACATTTGGTTTTGCACTTCTTCTTTATCGAAGTTGACTGAATCGACATTCGCCCCATCTAAGACTTCATTTTTAATTGAGAAGCCATTGGCAGATAATTGTTCCGTTAAACCACTCATACTCGCACTGACATTCGTTGGAGCAAAATTATTTTTCTGAGCGTTTTCTAGATCCATTTGTTGACCTAGTTGATCAAAGAGGTTTTGAGTCTCGCCATTCGCTTCGTTGAAACTCATGTCAACATAACCTGATTCACTTTGAACAGGCATTCCAGCTGCTTCCTTAGATATGTTATTAGAGACATTGGATCCGCTCATTTTACTCGCTAAAATTGATTCCATAAGGGACTCTGAATTAAAGATGTCCTGATCTGGAATCTTTCTTTGGGACGACACTTCAGTGTTCTGACCTAAGGGCAAATTACCAATACTCTGGCCGTCAGGTTTTGTCTTTGCAGATTCATTTGCAGAGGAATTTACATTGCCGTTCACTGACTGGCCGCTTGCGGGCGCAGCAACGGCGCCTGCTATGAGGCCCAGATTTGATGCATCTACTCCGGAATCAGTTCCCTTGTCCTTCGAAGGACTTTGCAATTGATTTTGGCCCAATGATTCCAAATTGGTAGTGACCGGCTTTAATGACTCACTGGATGGATCCACGACAACAGCCTCTAGACCCTTTCCATTCATCGCTCGTGCACGATCAACATAGGACTTAACACCCTCAATTGGAAGCTTCTGGTGAAGCATGCTCAACTCAGAAGACACCCTGCCAGGATCAACACCAATTGCTGCAAGAAATTCCTTCGGAGAAACAATCGCAGAAGAATCTAAACCACCGGCAACGGCCTTCGACAGAAGTGCGTTATCGATTTCAAACATTTGACAAAGGTCCGAAACAGCCATGGGCTGAACCATTAGATCCGCAATCTCATTTGACGACACAGCTTGCTTAATAAAGGGTGACGACGAAACAATTCCAGGGATACCTGCTGGATCTAATCGATCAAGTCGACCTGTCATAAAGCTTAAAACAGCGTTATTGCCGATCATGACATCAGCACTTGCTTTCCCTCCGACGGCAGCCTTCAATGGCTTAAGCTTCTCCTTCTCGTCATTTCTAGTTGTGGCAGCTGCTTCCGACGAATCTGTTCCCATTGCTTCCTTAGATTTCATCGATGCCTGCGCACTCTTCGCGCTACCTCGCTCATCTGAAATATCTCGAATGTCCTTCGAAGTGCTTCCCTCGGCGCGACTCACAGGTTTTTGCTCGTACTCCTGGTTTGATTTTGTCGGTAGAGAACTTTTTTCCACCTGGGAGGTTTCTGGCTTCAAGTCTAAACTTTTTTCGAACGCCTTTCTCGATAGCGATTCTGAAACGTCTATTTGAGACGTCGAAGGTCTCTGTGCAAATTTGGAATCATGAATATTGAAGTCAGAAGAAGGCCGAGGTGCAGACAAGGACGAACTCGAACCCAAATCAACTTCATTTCGACTTTCCTGCACGGAGGATTGAAGCAGGTCAAAAAAACCTGTTTTTCCGCTATTTTTACCATCAGGACGACTTTTGCCTAGTGCTCGGTCAGATATTCCTCCCTGCTCAAGAGCAGAGGATGCAGGATCTCCCAATCCTGATTTTAAGAAATTGTTCTGTAGCAAGGACTTCACTAAAGTTTCTCCAAATAAATCCGAGACGCCCCATTGAGCACACATCTGTCAAAAATCAGATTCTTGATAATTGATGCAGCAATCATGCCAAAAGTAGCATGTGAGATATCAGTGACTTAAACCATCCTTAAAATACCAACTGGGAAGCGTCTGCCCAGCGCCTCTGCATAAATGGTTTGCTTTTCAAAATTGATCACTGGAACACTTAGTGAAGACATCATTCAGATCTAAAAGAACATTATTCCAACCATAGTGGACAATACGTTTGCCAAGATGCTGGTTATCGAGATCACAAAATAGGGTGCTTTTTTGCGACAAACCCTTTTGCAGTAGACGATAGCGAGAATAGCCTCCAAAGTAATGACCAAGAGTTCACATAGGATCAACCACACTACATAAGGAGAAAACTGAGGAACTACAAACCACAAAATAGGATGTGAAACTGCATTAACCATCAGACCCACCACCAAACTATTTGCTAAGCCAAAACGTTTGTATAGGCTAAGCAGATATATAGGTAGCTCTATCAAACAGGTAGCAATAAACGCTGCAATCCATAACGTTTCATAGTCCATTTTAAATGGTGTCCCTCATAAAATATATTGCAACAAAGACACTGATTTCAAACCATGCGTGAAATCCCGAAAAGTACAGATAGAAATTCTTTACTTCCAATGGTTGAATTTTAACGTTGGCAATCATAGGTAGCATTAAATAAAATACGCTTGCACTCAGAAAAATCACCGATAGGCTTCTAGTCAACAATTGGTGTTTAGAGCGTCCTTGCCGAGATTCATTCAGAGGCAATACGAAAGTCCAAAAAAGCAGATGCACAAGCTGCGCAAATGCAAACGATGCAAACAATCCCTGCTGGTAACCTTTAGGGGCGAACTCTGTCAACATGGATGCACTTGCCTCTGCAATTTGACTGTCATTTGAAAAGGGAATCACTCCAAAAGCAGATACGATATAGAGCAAGAAGAAAGCAATGAGAAATCCACTATTAGCCCATTTCGGTTGCTTAAAAAGATGCCTCAACATATAAATCGCAATTGATACAGCTACCAGATTATGCAAATGAGCGAACGCAATCAAAAAAACATTGGGCTGGGACATAGCTACAAGTAGTAAAACAATTACCAAAAACCAAAACATTATTGCCGAAACAAAACGCAAACGAAAGAATACTCCTGGAAGGGCTGGGATCAGAATTCCTATGAGAAGTTCAAATCTCAAATCTATATGAAGACCCAAGAATCCACATAGTCGAACCAAGCACCATGCTAGACAGAGGAGTAGTAATGACACTATAAATCTTCTAGGTATCGCTATTGGGGATCGCAACAATAGAAAATAGAAGTCGGCAATTATATGCGGAACGCCGAATAAAATAGGAGCCCATAGTATTAAGTGAGACGCTTCCCGTTGAGAAATCACCCAAGCCAATATCAAACTGAGAACAGCCAGACTTTGTTGAAAAGAAATTCTTTCGGAAGTCACATGCAAACCAAGCATTTGTTAGTATCAATTTCTTGAAGTTTGCCACCCTGTGTCATTACCTTCTTTTTCACGACGCTGCACTGAGTCTGATAGGAAGCAAACTCACTGTCTCCGCCTTCAAAGACCCTCTCGTTAGAATCAGGCTTCCACCACCATGAAAACCATTTACAGGTGCCTCTATTGCCCTCCATGGTCTTACAAGACGCCCCAACCTTGCGTTTCATGCAGTCATCGAATTTGTGTATTTGCCGCTTTTGCTCTTTTTCTTGCGCCGGTGTGAGACGCGGTGGCGGAGCGATGTCAGCTCGTAAAATGTTCTCACTATAACTCCATAACAAAACACACAAAAAGATCAATCTCATCGGGCTACCTCTATCCAAAAAAGTTCATATGGTCTCTTTAATCCCTAGGTCATTGACTAACGGCCAGCACGACTTACTGCATACAGTATTGCAAAATCCAAGCCCGAGTATCTATAGAGGTTAGCAGAGTCGCATACGTCAGGACACGAGGAAGGAAGGCGGATCCATCGATAATCTTGACACCACAAAACCGGTCCAGTGTCACACTGGAATTTAGTAGCTAAAGCTGAATTTAAAGTATCAAGATAGACCGCGGGAATTTTCTCATTTCGTAGGATCCGAGATTGCAATGCCCCTAAAAAATCTTCATCTTTTTCCATTTGAAGAGTGTAAAAAATCTTGGCCTTATAAGCTCCAGAAGTAATATATAGCGCATTAATCATTCGAATTGTAAATCGGTTGCAAAGTTCCCTTTGATCTGCACCGACCTTCAAACTGCAGATACCTGTGGTCAGACCTGAAATTGCGTCCAAAAAAAGATCCTTAAGCTGCTCAGCAGACAAGAAGAATTCCACGCGTTTTTCGTCAATTGCCTTTACAGAGGTTAGATAAGTAGAAATTGGGTTTCCGGTTATCTCAGCTATCGTCTCCGATATAGGCCAGGCAAATCCCCGAGCGTCGGCGCCCCTTTTAACTTCAGCCCCACTTGGGTCGACAATTTTATAATTAAATACCTTTAAACGAATTCCAATCTCGTGTGCATGCGATTTGATTTTATTGATCAGGACTGGCGCCCACGCCTCCGAAGATGCAAACTGGTTAATATAGTTTACAGCATTCCAATATCCATAGATCACATGAACCAGCTGATCTTGACTCATTTGATTGTCGTCGCCGTTCTGGGCGTCAGACTGCACATTCCACACTTTGTCAGGAAGCGTTAGTTGGGTCTCTGTCATATTATCGCGTAAGAAATAGCCGAAATTGTCACTTCCGTCCGGTAACTTGGACCTGACCGTAAGCTGATCTACAATTTGATCAACAATCGCCTGTAGAGCAGATCCCACCTTAGCTTTATCCTCAAAGCCCAATGTAGCAGCGCGCCAAGCTAGAGCGTTCCCCAAATAAACTGTGTTATCACTAAATTTTATAGTGTCATTATTCTGCCACTCCGCAAAATTTCCTTTAAATGCTAAATTGGCAAACCTAAGTTCGATTTGTTGAGTCGTCGATTCATAAAAACTCGCAAGACTATTGTCACTAGCTATTTCTTCCTTCAGAGTGCTGATCGAGACTCCACTGGAAAAACAAGACGTGAGAGAAAAGAAGAGCCCTACTAAAACAATTG
>JAPLFV010000189.1 GCA_026390495.1 Pseudomonadota bacterium
AAAAATGTTTAGTTACTATAAAAATTCGATATCTAAAGATGAGTGGGGTAAAATGGCTGTATGAAAAAGAAAGTAACCATAATTCCCGGTAACACTTACTTAAAAGGTGAAACGTAAGTATGGATCGTCGTATAAGGAACTTTGGCTTGATGGGGAAAATGTCCCCATTAGATTTTGCAGGGAATCTTCTTTAATATCTGGGACATATTGCACTGCATAGAATGCAGTCTAGCAACACTAATTGCAACTTGCTGTTTTGTTCGCCGCAGTGTGCTCTAGAGCGTCGACAAATGACTTGGTTTGAATCGTTCGAGCAACCGATTGTTTACCGACCTCAATCAACGCCGTAACATTAACATTGTCGCCGGTCACCACGTTCAACCACCCGTCCGCTTCGACCTCGAAATTGAAATCACTTTTATGCCTTGCGTTAGCAGGATCAACCACTGGCGCTACATAATCTTGAAGTCCACCGATGGAAAATCCGGCACAAACATCAATATTATGAAAATTGGCAATATTAATAAATGCGTTTTTAAGGTTGTACTTCACATTCATCTGCGAATCGACAGCACGACAAATCGCAGTCTGTGCAATGGCGGATACTTGATTTGCAAGTATCTTGTTGTCTAGACGGCAAGACCATTCTTTTAAAAACTGACCCATCTTCTTGGTTTCAATTATCTTTTTCAGCAATTTCAAATTCTGTGCGTTCAAGTGATTATTGTATACAGACAAAGGACCGACTTTCAAATTATCGTTGGATGCAAGCTTTAAACCTTTAGCCTCCGCATCGGTACTTACTCCTAATTGAGACTCCAAAAATTGAGATATATCATCCGAGTTATCGGATAGTACCTCTGCGGTTGCATCCGACTCACTAGACCCTGTCGCCGATTTTTCCGCTTTTAGAATAGACGCCGCAGAACTTCTAATTTTTTCGATTCCAGCCTTAGCATTTGAGCTCAATCCACTTCTAAAAGTAGTGCGCACCAAGCCTGTGGGATTCATAATTTGCCAAATCTTCTCGTAATTTTTGTTGCGACCAAACAAGTACTCTTTAACCTCGGCACTCATTCCTTCGGCCTTAAACGCATCTGAAAAAATTTCTCCGCTGTCCCACATTTTTTTCAGCTCCGCGGTATTGTAAAAAGCAAAACTTCGGCCATCTTTGGGAATTCCAATTTCAAGTTTTCCTTGAGAATACTTCATTTTGGCATTCAATTTGTCCGCCGGACAAAACTCAACCTGCCTAAAGCTAAAAGGGCCATCGTTGACGCCGCCTAGCAGCGCATGATGTTCGGCTATAAACTCTGCAATGGCTTCGATCTGCTTCTTTGGCCCTGAAATTTTATCCACAAACCAATTGTCCCAATACAGATTGGAGGACTCCTCATCATTAAAACAAAGTGATCCAACCGTGGGTGTGATTCTATAGACTTCCTTGAGTTGTGTCGTCCCAGGAATCTTAACCTTCGCACGATCAGATTGATTGATTCCATAAATGTCAAAAAGTCTGCTCGTTGCAATATTCTGAACATCATCGTGATCTTTTGTTTGCGTCAATATTTGTTCGCCATATGACGCAAGTGCCGCCAATCGACAGGCCGTTACTGATTTGAATGGACCACTATTGCGAAATTTCATGGTGGATGTGCAAGTACTGTCATCATATTCATACCGCTTAGCAGCAGAAACATTTTCAGATCTCTTCTTGCATGAAGTAATACATGCCATAGCAATAAAAGACAGGAGCATTACCTTAACCATTGGCGGCCTCATCATTAATCATTGGTCCGTTGGGATTGTTCGTGCAACTATTCTAACACATATTAATCGAGATTCAGAATTTTGCCCCTGTCGAGCCCATGGCGAAATTTTAAAGATTCAAGTACCTTTTGTTTCACTTTTCAATAAAATAACTGCACCCACTACGAAAAGAACACCAACTCCAGGGCCAAACAACAATGCTATATTGTAAAGAGTCGCATCGCTAAACGCAGTCTTTTGACTTTCAAACCCAGTTAATGCTAGCAACTGACCTCCACCAGCAATTGCAGTAGCCCGTGCAAATTTTGCAGTAAACTTCCACAAACCAAAAACCTGTCCCATTTGACGATCGGTTACATGCTGAGCCGCAGATACATCCACGAGCAATGACTCAAGAAGTCCAGAAGACCCAAGTAGTGCCCCCCCAACAATCGCCATTGCAATAGGCCCAATCAATGAATGTGCTGGAAGAGCCGGATAAACGATAATGGAGGCCAGACCCAAAAGAAGTGTTCCCCAAGCAATCAGTTTCTGTTTAGCAACTTTTTTTGCAGCAAAGACCCAAAGTGGCAAAGTCAAACATAAGCTAAGAATAAACACCAGTAAAACGATCCCCAAATCTTGCTCAGTTAAACCTAGAGTATACTTGTAATAGAACATGGCGATGGCACTATTCAGACCCTGAGCGAAGGTTGCAAAGTAAAACGCCAAAAACAAAAAGACAAAGCCGCGACCAAAGATTTGCGACCAATGAAATCCAGGTCCGCTATCAAGCGATTGGGGTACGCTGTCCGATTTCACTGCGAACTTTAAAGCGCCTAAAACGCTTATCAATGCACTAAACAACAACAGACCGCCAATGATGAGCGCACTCTCGCGCTCAGATAAGCTTAAATTCAACAAACCTGCGATTACCGGAACGGCAATACCGACTAACAAACCAAGCAATGTCATCAAAGTTCGCCATGCATAAATACTAGTTCGATCGTCGGGACTTTTTGCAATGTCTTGCCCCAATGCAAGGTGCGGAATAGAAACCATGGTCATAGCCGTATTTAGTACGATATTCAATAGCGTCACACCAATGAAAATCAAAGATGGCGGCCATTCACTCATTGATGCCGCGCTAAATAGAAAAACAAATGAGATCATCAATAGTGGAGTGCCCAATATCATCCAAGGAATACGTTGCCCCCAACGACTAGCAGTTTTATCTGAAATCTTTCCCATCAATGGATCAGCAAACGCATCCCATAAGATTCCAATAGCTACGGCATACCCAGCTAACTGAGGACTCAAGCCTAGTTTTGTTGTTAAAAATATTAATAGGTACAGTCGAAGATAACTTTCGACCGCACTGACTCCAAGCTCTAAACTTGCATATTGAATTTGCGTCGACTTCGATAGCCCCATCTAAGACCTCTTGAATCATTTCGATAAAGCTAAGTAATGATTTAAAGAATATGGAATGATAACATAATATGGGCTCGAACTTAAATAATGCGTGTTAAGTTTCTTGCTACAAACAACGCTCATTCTCATGCCAAATAGGAACGTTTGATGGGCCGATAGATCCAATAAGATCTTCCAATTGGCAGGTCAAAGATCGACCACCTTGGCAGCCCATCATTGACTTATACATTTGTTCATCCTTTTGAAGGACCTGCCCTATCCATAATAATTTTTTGTTTACAAGACTCTCAAAACTTTGGCAGACCAAAGTCGAAGATGTCAACGAATGTCGAGAATGGCTCCTATTGGACTGTCTTAGAACATTCCAGCCATAAACCAATACCAAAAACAAGGTTGCAATCCGAATCCACTTCACAACTCGAAGGAGGAATCGCAGCCATTTGGTTAGAAGTCTCATATAATCCACCTATTTGAGCCATTAGACCCAGATCATAGTCAATTTGGGTTGTAACCACTTGACTGAAATTGCCATATGAACGCGGATCAGCTTTTAGAATGATCTTTGTGAAATCCTAGGTCATATCCACAAGACTCTGTCGCCGTATAAACTAGTTAGTCGCTGGCGGGAAACGCCTGCGACGTGTCCTGAAAGGCGATAGCCTTGAAGGATCTCGGGGCTAAGTGCCGAAACTGCTCCATGTGCTCTTCACCAAACATTTGAATGGCCCGCCATTGATTATGATGTCTGCATTTAAGTGTCAAGTTGTCTAGATGATTGAGTCCACCACGCGCTACGGGCACAATGTGATCGACTTCGAGCATCATCCTTGATTTGCAGATGATCCCCGGAGAAAGCTCGTAGGTGCAATAGCCACCATCTCGCAACCAAACTTTGTGGCGGGTGCCCGCAGGAATCTTAAACTGCTTGTTCCTTTGGGTCTGGAAGACGTCCTGCTTTAAAGCAGGAGCCAAAAGCCCGTCGCTGCAGACATGTCTGTTCAAACCTTCATCCTTAGACTGCTTCAAAGCAGTCGCTTTGCCCAAGTCCTCCTCATCAAACTGATTTTTTCGATGGGACTTACCTTCCGCTCTTTCGGCCTTTTTTAACGGATCTCTGCGGTCAACGAATTCTTCTAGGGCCTGAATCACCAAGTCGGCTGTTGAAGGTACCGCTCCGCCGTGTGCAAGGATCTCCCGAGCTCGCTCTAAAAGGTCCACCTGGGTTTTGCAAAGTCTTAGCTTAATATCGACAAAGGTGTCGGTATCATCTCTCAGATCACCCTCTGGCGTAATCGCGGCTATGAAATCTCTCACCTCTTGGGTGGACTTCTGTCGGATGCCGCGGGTGAGTACTTCAGCATTTGCGGCAGTGATTTTGCTTGAAAGCATTGCAACATGACTTGCAGAGGTTTCTCCAGAATCGATCATTTTGCCAAACTCGGGAAAGTTCTTTATGACTCTGTAAGCCTGACTCCGCTTCCAGAACTGATTTTGGGTCAGTCCAATGTAGTAGGCAAAATGCTCTTGATTCATCCGCGAGTTACCTGCTCCGTTTTGCTCCACCAACAAGCCAACCAGTCGTATCGATAAGAGAGATATTTTTCGCTCTTCGCGATGAAGACGCTGCGCCGTTTCAATAAGACCTTGCAGTCCCAGCAAAACATTTTCATGATTTTCAAAATAGGCTATTTGGTCTTCGATGGTTTTTGTAAACATAGACACCTCCTCAAAAACATGAAAATTTTGCGCTAAAACAGCCTCGAAATCACCATAACATGGGTTTTATTTTTGTCGTTTTTTGAGTTTTTAGGTCTCCTCAAAAACAGAAAACAGAAGCAGGAAAAGAGGACTATGGCTGCAACAAGTCCATTTCATTCAACCAAAAAATCAAAAAAATCTTTTAAGAAGCGTGGCGACACCAAATTGGAGGGCGAAAATCGTGTCTACTAAAAAATGAAATTGCGCTCATTATTTTCAAAAAAAACTAAGCAAGATGGAAAATTGAAAATGACACGTTTAACACACTTAAAAATCCAGGTTACGAATTTGAGCATAATTACGGACATGGGTACGAAAATCTGTCTGCAAGGAGGAGTTGCCAACAACATCGATCGCATTGACAGTGATCTATCGAATCGGTACGATGTTACAAACATTCAATTAATGAAAATTTTAAAGGAGACTTAGAATGATCAGCCGTCTATTGGTCTTAATTTCGATATCACTGCTAACATCTCATTGCTCTGCACGAAAAGTTGCGGCGAATGATTCTGTAACTTTAGCAAAACGAGACAAAAAGAAGACAGCAACGTGCTTGCTCGAAGGTGGAGTTTGGATCTCTGCACCAAACTGCTTACCTCTCAATACCGATGGTAAATCGGTAAGTTTTAAAGGCCAAACTTGCAGCTCGATTGCCATGTGTGGCTCTGAGTCAAACAACAACTCAAAAACCGCAACATGCCTACTTGAAGGGGGAGTGTGGATTGATGCCCCTTCCTGCTTACCTCTGAGTAGCGATGGCAAATCGATCACCTTCAAGGGTCAAACTTGTAGTACGTTTGCAATTTGTGAGCCTGTCTCAAATGGCGGGACAAATTCAGATAGCTCTGCGAAAACAGCCTCATGTTTGCTTGAAGGAGGGGTTTGGATAACTGCTCCATCATGCATACCCCTCAATAGCGACGGTAAATCTGTGACCTTCGAAGGTCAAACTTGCAGTACAATTGCGATGTGCGGAACTGATTCAAGTAATACCACCTCGAAAACAGCTTCATGCTTGCTCGAAGGCGGCGTTTGGATAGCGGCACCTTCATGTTTACCTCTCAATAGCGATGGAAAATCTGTGAGCTTTGAAGGTCAAACTTGCAGCACGATTTCAATGTGTCCGTGATTTGTTGCTGCCAAACAAAAGGCGGCTCCTACTTCAATCAAGATTTTATTTTTTAAGAATCGACGCTCGACTGATATCCATCGAGCGTCGACTCTTCGTCCCGTTGATAATCTATAAATTTGCCAAATTGACGCGGTTGACTCCAGAAAGACCGAGTGTTACTCCATGTGATCTAGAAATAAATCGCTAATAGGAGGACACATGCTTTCAAGATTCGTCATTTTATTCACTTTAATCAGTGCATCATCCGCTTTTGCTGATGAAAGTTACGTCAGATGCTTAGCTGGCAATGGAAACGCAGAGATTTCACTGTGCAATAGCAATGGATCATCATCGAGGAGTGGAAAGCTCAATTTCACTGCCTACGATAAAAACGGACGAGTCACTAATTCAGGATGGTGCATCGGCATTGGCATTGCTATTTTAGGATGCGACGACATGTGTAACGAATCCGTTAGTTCTGATGCCGTTTACTGTAGTGCTTCCTGGGATTGAAACCATCAAAGCATAGAGCAAACGCTTTTTACTGGTGGCTCATCAATCTACCTTCTGATGACAATCAATACTCAATCATTTTTTAATATTGGACAAACAACAAAAGCCATTGACCTACCCTCGGGTAAGTCAATGGCTTTTCATTTATCCTTAATCTAAACTTCTTGTGCTAAAAACAGTGCGAAAATCAATTATCGTCGAACATTCGATCGGCCTCAAAGGCACTTGAAAGCTTTCTCATCATAGAACCACGAGCAAACTGAGTACTCATCAACTTACTACCGTCATTAATATCAGGAATAACAGTATAGTTTACGCCGCGATTCAAAGCTTCGACGCGAAACAAATTCTCTCCATCTCGGTGCTTATTAATGGAAACATGAGCCCCAAATTCTAAATTTTCAATTTGAAGTTGATATTCTGCCAATCCAACTGTCACAACATTCTCGACCAATCTTTCCATCGGACGGGCACCATACCTTGCACTTCGGCCCTTTACGGCCACATATTTGTAGCTGTCTTCGTCAATAGCTAAATGCCAATCAAAAGTCTCCCTAACTTTCTTGATTTTTTTATTAATCAAAATCGTTGCTAATTGTTGATATTCAGCATTAGTAAACGGAAAGAATAGACTAATGGCATCGAAGCGATTCAAAAAGCTAGGTCGGAACATTGCGCGCAATGCTTCATTTACCTTTACACGAACGGTAGGATCGTTAGGATTGCCATTTAACAATACATTCTCTGCAGCATTTGTTGTCATCATCACGAATGATCCACGAGCAAACAAAGGACGCTGAAATTTGTCATAAAAAACACCTTCGTCGACCATGAAGTAGAGACGGTCAAGGATTTGGGGATCAGCTTTATCAATCTCTTCAAACAAATAGATTGCATAAGGATACAACACCAAATTAGTTGCCATGATATCCATAAACCGATCAAAACTTTCTGGAGTTCTGTAGCTAGTCATATCAATGGTGACAAGTTTCATGTCCATTGCTGTCGACATAACCTTTGCAATAAATGATTTTCCAGTCCCTGTAGGTCCAACTAACATCACTGAGCCAACAGGCTTTTCATCGGTTCGACCACCCACGTAACCAGCTTTTGCTAATCTCTCAATATCGTTTTTGCTTTCCATACAACCGACAACGTCAGCATCAAGCTTATTTCGTAGATCACGCACAACGTTATAGTCTCGATCAATCATCCATCGTGGAACTTGCGCTACTTCCATAATGGCTCTACGAACTTCAACTCGATTAAATACATGAGTTCCAAGATGAGTTGTTGTCACCTTCGCAATTTTAAAACCGTCTGATTCATCCTTGTCATTAGATGTAAATTTCAAGGTCAAAGCACTGGTAGGATATGCTTTTGTGGTAAACGCACCTTTGTCTCCGTAAAATGTTTCAAGATTCTGTCCCTGCGCCCCTAAAACCAACAATCGATCTGAACTATCGAAAGTTTTGAATGAATCAAACGACAGAGATATGCTCGTCGCAGTCGGCTCAGAAATGACTTCATTCATGGTATAACTAGGCGTATAGGGGTGAGGTGTCTCAATTGAAACCTCTTTTTGGCGGGTCTCAACAGGTAGTGCGCCCGCACTTCGAATCAATGACTTCAAAACAGTCAATGTGCGTTGAGGCTCACTTACGTTGGGTTGATAGTAGTTAGTCGTCTTGTACAGATATGAAGACAATTCATCATTGAGAATAAAGCCAGGGCTTAAGACACGCAAATAAGCTTTTACTAGCTGGTCAACATCTTGAGTTGCAATATTTTCAATTGTAATTTTTCGAGCAAAGGAGCTCAAAACATAGCTCAAACGATTTTTTGAGTAAAAGTCGTACTCATACTTATCCATGTAAGCAATCGTTCGCATTCTTCCTGAGGTAAAATTAGAGGCGTACTCTTTTTCAATACCATCAGAATCATTGCTATGTGAACCGACTCCCATTAGATGACTCAAACTAGAGAAGTATAGAACAGCATCTTTGCCATCAACTGGACGTAGAATATTATCAGCCCAATACGCCTCAACTTGACCTACATAAGAATGTCCCGCTTCAATCTTATTGATATTGGCCTCAACATGAGCCAAGCCTTCACAACCCGAGGCAGCGATTTTTGTCGCAAATTTAGAAAAAATATATCGATAGGTATCCGACGGCTCCCCCACAATAAGAACAGACTTGTTCTGGTCTGCACCACAAATGACTTCCTCGATATCGCCTACCATCCGATTAAACACCGTAACATCAACCATCATGGAATTGAGTTCTTTCCATGATTTGTGAACGGGGTAGGACGTGGGATTTGGCGATGAAATGAGATATCCCGACTGAGCCAGAGTACCTAGATCAGCAGGCGCCCCAGCGGCAATTGCTAGTCCTGAATAACTTAGAGCTAGCCCTCCAATAATGAAACTCTTAATCATATAAACCTCCAAAAATGATGGTTACCCCTTAAATCCAAGCACATTCAAAACAATCACTCGAAAAAAAGTATTAAAGAAATCTTGAGTCACACGCAAAATCCCAACCCTTAAAGGGCGAGACCTTCGCGATAGAATGGGACTTCTCAATAGTTCAAAGGACGCAAATTTAAAGGTTCCACTGTAAACAAAATCAAACAATACACGAAGTGGAAGAATCGCAATCATTCCGTCTCGAATGATCGACGACATGCAACCTCCCAATACGGAGTTAAAAGCTCCAAATCCAGCAAAAAAGGCAAATCGGCTCCAACGACTTTTAAAAAAATACACTGGACCGCCAAGAAGTGATGCAAAGAACGTCATCCAAATATTTATCAAACTCTGGCGATTGATAGTCGTGACGCCATAGGCATCTTCTACTAGAAAATGAAAATCTTCAGAGCTAGAGGTTAACGGAGCAGATACACTTCGAGTCACGACTTCCATGCCCACTGTTATGCTGGTATTGATCGCAGTGAGCATCACGATAGAAGATCGATTTGCAACCCAGCATTGTGCCCATGCACTCATGCCAACCCTGATTGGGGTGCCTGTAGTCAGCATTAAGCTGGTATAGGTCAAAGCAAAAAAACGCCTACTGTAGGCAACAAGGGTTGTCATAGCATCCTATTAAGCCAATAAGTCAAAAAAGCTAAATTTGTGTATTAATAAAATGTTAAGAGCTTTTTTTGAAATCGTCAAATTTTTGACAGAAATTTCTGAAGGACTAGAAAAAAGGGATGTAATGTTATGCAGATATAACGAAGAGGCCGTTTGATCTGGAAATAGGATTGGCATTCTAAAATGAAAACTTAAAACACAAAAGAGCTGAGGAAACGTTTTTGTTCCCTGCAGCTCTCATTCGAACAAGTCAAATCAATTTTAGGCAGATTTTTTCGAAGCTGTACGTCCTGACATACCAGCAGTACATTTTGCAAGCCAACCATGAGCAGATGCTGATTTGTAAGCTGCAGGACATCCGTGAGCCCAATCTTTCTCATTGGAAAAACGTCGCGCTGTCTTCATACATTTATCGAGGGTCCAAGGAGATTTAGTGACCTTTTTTTCACCCGGCAGTGCCACTGCGGCCTTACTCTTCTTCTCTGCTGTCTTTGGTGTACTTTCTTTCTTCGCTTCTGACATACATCCTCCATCGTGTTTGCTAATCGACATGGATTGACGATTAGAGCCTTATATCGCTTATGTAAAGTCATCGGCTCACATTGGATGAAGATTGAGAAAACTGACGGATTTGACATTCTTTTGCGAATTCAAATATCCAAAATACATGAGATTAAGCCTTTAATTTTGAAAAATCTCAATTTCAACCCAAATCTCCACATTGATATCTGATTTCACTTCATAAGCGATTTTGAAGCAATTCGTTTAGGCGCCCTATTGGATCAGAGGTACCGCCTTGGTCACTGATAACATCTATTTTGTCGGAATGGCTTTACCGGTTGAGTCAAATAGTTTGCGAAATGTTTCGGACTTGGAATACAAAGCTTTTAAACTTGTGCCATGTGTGATCATCTTATCGCTTTCAATACTATGAATCAGTCCTAACAAAACAGCTTTGCCATCTGCATTTTTAAAAACAACTGGAGCCCCAGAATCGCCTAAACTCGTTTTGAAACCTGTCACTAAAAATTCAGACTCACCCCAAAACTTTAAATTACCGCGCCTGACAGTCGCTTTGGCATCGGGCAAATATCGCTCTCGCGGAAAGCCCACTGCGGCCACGTCCTGATTTTCCTTCGCAGACTTGCCATCCAACACGACAAAATCCGGAAACACTTGATCTTCTGGAATGTCACCAGTCCAGGATACTTTCAAAATTGCAAGGTCGAGTTCCGGAAAGTTTTCCGCACTTTGAACAATCAAATCCGGAGCAAGTCTATTCTTTACAGCAGAAGTACTTTTATAAAGCGGCTTTTTCAAATCAATCTGATTGGTCCACCAATTGGCCTTCTCAAGACTATCATCCATTTTAATCTTCTGATGGTTGTGCATACATGTGATGAGGTAATCCTTAGATATAAAAGCTCCAGTCCTTGATCGAGGGGTCTTGCCACCCGAAAGAACATCATTTCCCGTAATATCGACGGTATACAAAAAATCACCCGGCAAGGGGTCCTCTGAATTTCCGCTTCCTTGTGTATCAACTTGACGGAGGTCCTTGAGCTTAAATCTCAATCTAGTTTCTGATGCGCTATTCAAAAGCCGAAAAACCGCATTTGGAGTTGCGGATAAGGAAACATCAAACTTGAAAACAAATTTTGCCCCAATCTTGTAATCAAAAGCGCTTTTCTTAATAACGCTTTTGGAATCACATTTCTCGTCTGAGGATTCCAAACACAAGTCGAAGTTTCCATCCAAAGGGCTAGAAACATGAATCGTCAATTTTTTGGAATCACTACTAGATTCAATCATCGCAAAATAGTCTTCGTTCGATTTTAAATCCGAATGACTAGAGGGCGCACGGCACGATTGCAAATCGACGATCACAATTAGTTGAGCAAAAAAAATTGCGAATCTCAGAGATTTTAAAATCATACTATAAATAGGCCTTATGTACCGAAATCAAATTTCGAATCTTTGACAATGCTTCTAGCTTTTCATCTGTAATTTCCTGATCAATTCTTATGACCGCCATTGCCTTGCCGCCCCGCTTGTTACGACTCAATTCAAAGGTGGCAATATTGATACCGTGGTCTCCCAAAAACTGACCTAAATCACCAACAACTCCTGGCTTATCTTCATTCTCAATAAACAACAAGTGACCGTTGGGCTCTGTCTCAAAATAAAAATCATTAAACAAGGACAATCGAGGTATAAAATCATCGAATACTATACCTCCTACTGTCATGGAAATTCCATCTTGACTAAGCAGACGAACTTTCAGTGCAGACCTATAGCTGTCAAAGGCCGGCTCTTCTCGATCAGTAAATGCAATCCCAAGTCGACTCATATGTGATTCAGCGTTTACAAATGAAACAAAATCATTCACTGCGCGCGATGCGTAGCCCTTCATAAAGCTAAGTCTGATCAGTCGATGATCTAGTCCCGCTAAATCGCCTCGATACAAAATTTCAACTTTTTGTGGATTTGACTCAATCAACTGGCCAGCTAATGAACCCAATTTTTCAGCCAAAACTGAATACGCTTTGATTTTTGGATCTGAGATGACACCCACTTGCGGCAAGTTCACCGGATAATCTACAACCCCACCATCAATAGATTTAATCACTTGGTCATAGATTGTATCACCAATGGCCAATTGAGCCTCTACAGTGGACGCCCCGATGTGCGGAGCCACCCAGACATTTGCTAGATCCAACAATTCCTTGCAAACATTTGGTTCCGTCTCAAATGTATCGACTGCCAATCCCGCAAGATGTCCACTCTTTAAAAATGGAATCACATCTAACTCGCGGTATATCCCTCCCCTTGCTGCATTGACAATCCACGATCCTGGCTTCATCGACTGCAAAACATCGGGAGTGACCATGCCTTTTGTTTCTTTATTCAGTGGTACATGAAAGGTCATCACATCTACAATTGAGGCCAATTCCTTCAAAGTTCCAACACATTTTGCCGAGTGTTGATCAAAAAGCGTAGGAGATATGTAGGGGTCATAGGCATAGACATCCATATCAAAGCCATTGCAAAACTTCGCAACGCGATGCCCTACATTCCCCAGACCGACGATTCCAATTTTTTTGCCGCGCAATTCTCGCCCTGTAAATCGATGTCTATCCCAACCACCGCTTTTAACTTTTTCGTGCGCCTGAGGTAGATTCCTAAACATACCTAAAAGCAGACCGAGCGTCATTTCCGCTGCACTATTAGTGTTTTTACCTGGGCAATTGATCACTAAAATGCCTTTTTCGCTCGCATAGGTAATGTCAATATTTCCGACACCCACAGCGGCTCGGGCAATCACTTTTAACAGCGGTGCAGCATCTATTACCTCACGTGTGACGTCCGTCTCGCTTCGAGTCACTAACACGTTACAATCTGGAAGATGAGAAAACAAAACCTCCCGACTGCAATCCGGAAAATATTTTATTTTTAACCTTGGGTTCGCATTAAAGGCATCTAACGCGTTCGAGTGAAGTGCTCCTGTAATCAAACCTAAGTTTTTTGCGCTATTAATACCTTTGAAGAATATCGCATAAGCCAGGGTCTCGCTTATGTGAATCATTCAAATCATGGGCACGCCTTTAGTTCTTAAAAGCTAGTTTCAAAATTGATGCTGTCTAACCATGCAAATTGCTAAATTCAGAGGCCATCATGATTGTGACAAAATATATCATTGGAAACAACTAGGCACTAGCCCAATATCAATGTCACTTTGCTAGAAATAACTTACCGTTTAGAAATAGAGCCGCTCGGGATTGCCACAACCGGCGAATTTTTTGCATCATTGTTGATTTGCGTCCTCAAGATCAGCCTTCCGGACTCAACAATTGAAACATTTGCTTTGGCTTTGTCTTGTCCCCAATATTCAAATGCTCCTGATGCCATTTGTTTTGCTTCATAACCTGCGACAAAAACTTTCTGCGCTTCCTTAGACATCGTTGAAAGCTTCAATTTTAATCTTGTCCAGGTCGGAACAGGAGGAACGGACTCAAAGGATCGTGTCGAAATTTCACACATGCTGATGCCGCTAATACAAGGAGCTTCAGCTCCCTTCTCACCAGTCAATAAAAAGCCTGATAAACTTGCCGATTCATATCGATGGGTCGAAGTTAACCATTCTCGTCCACCTGCATCTTGCAAGCTCATCGCTGAGGCCAAGGACCAAAACTGCGCCGATTTACTTGGCAGCAACCCAAACCATCGGGATCCTGATTGCAACGCAATCAGGTTCTTATTGACGTGCTTTGACAAGACAAACAAAATGCCTCTAGCAGTCACTCGGTCATCATCAAAGTAGTTTCGTAAGAATTCCTTTGCCGGCTTAGTTGGACTGTCAAAGGAACTTACCAACAATAGTCCACCGCCATCTTTTCCTAAATGCGTAGGCTTCTCAACTAAACCTGTCAAGCGAACCTTCCACTCTGCTTTGGGATCAATTCTCAGACCCAGTTCTTTAGCTCTTTGCGCTAAAGCGGGAATAACAGCTCTATTGAGAGGCGACCCCAAACTTCCTGTTCCTTCGAACCATATCGATTCATGCGACGAAACAAAATTTGACAAGGGTGATTCCACTTTCGTCTGAGCAGTTAACTGAGCGGAATTTGCGTTTCCAACTGTATCTGCAATCGCCGAATTATGACTTTCAGAACTGACAGCTGGCACCAAACTGTCGGCTCCAGAGATCTTGTCTGCAGTCTGCGTTGACGCCTCTTGAGCTCTGTTCTCTTTAGGAATATCTGCCAAACTGGTTGCCTTCTGACCACTGGCCAAAAGTTGAATGCTTGCACGTAGCTCAATGTCTGATTTTTCTGGCTTAAATAATGGAACCGCAAAATTTTTTGTAGCCGCCAAGATTTCACTATTCGTCTTCTTAGACAATGCGATCGGAATCACAGCACCCAATGGTACGCGCATATACCTGCGCCATTCGCCAAAACTATCTGTGCTGCCGACTTTTTTTCCGGCATTTTTCACGACGGCTCCTGCGACAGGTCGGCCCGACTGATCGACGGCTCGAACCTCAAAATAGGCATAGACTGATTCCGGAGTGCTCCACATCTTCCAAGGCTTAACAATCCATAATCCAAAAAACAATAGGCCGGTTGAACCAACAACTAGGAACATTGTACGAAACTGTCTCAAAGAATGAATTCTAGAAATCCAAGAATTAGAATTTTGAGATCTGACTTGATGTTGACTTACTTGACTACCGTCTTTGGAATGGGTCTGAGAGGCGACCACTTTCGATTCGCCAAAATCGAAGAAAGAGTCATCTTCGTTCAAATCAAAGGGATCTGAGTCAAATGTTTCAAACATCCTTTGTGACGATTTTCCGGCCATAGTCTTCTTGACTTTGGGCACTGAATTTTTTTTCCAAATACTCATAGCGTCACCACCTTCAACAATTTATACTTTTCTAGACATCAAATATTCACGTATAGGGGTCGATTGCTTGAATTCACACACCACTGAAATGAGGCCGTTTGAATCAATCCATTTCTTTCACTTTGCATATAAAAAATTTAATGCTCTCCGTGTCTTTAAATTTTACAAAGCAAAAAACATGTTTGTAATGGGCACGGAATGCTCAGCAAACCTTGCCTTTCAATGGATTTGTGAATGGGCAAAAGTTGCTTGCCAAGGCTCATGTATCGCACTTATAAATTATCTGTTTGTCGCTACCATGTTTGCAGCTAGTTCTAGTTTGTTCGGCGAAACGATTGAGATTCCTCCGCCTCCCTCAGTAATCCCTCCCATCTTGACCCCTGATCTTCAATCGTTTGAAAGATCTGAAAAATCAAAAACGCAAAGAAATAAGGACGAGATCGACCGATTTGAATCACAGCAAAAATCTAGAGTAGAAAAGAGGAAGGAAAAGGAGCTTCAAAACCTCAAAACTTTAGCAAACACCCAAAATTTACATAGCTTTTTCGAAATTAGTCTCATTCTCCCAACAGTATCGGCACGAAATGACCGAAAAAATTACACAGCCGATGTTAGCTCTCATATTAATTTTTTTATTCGTCCAAAAATTGCCAAACCATCAGATGAAGTTCAACTATGGACAGCTCTAAGAGTTTCACCGTTTAGTGGCTCAGGGCAACAAAACGGCATTTCAGGACGATATTCATACCTTCATTTTGGTCCAAGCATTGGAATTGGCAAAATTAATGCCCGAAAGGTCACGCCTAAGGTCCCCAATAACTCGGAAGGAACCAGAATAAATGCCATTGATGATTTACCTGACGAGGACGAACAAGGCTCTGGCTGGATCGGCATTTTAGGTATTGGCGCTACCAGTAAATTCTCGGACAATAATACTTCTATGACTGAAGAAGCTAGCGATTTTACAAGTCAAACTTGGTACTTTGATGAGCCAGGTTTGCATTTCGAGATTAGGCATTTGACACTATTTCATGGATTAATGAGCCGAAATTTCATTTTAGGAACTCAATTGGGGAAAAACAAAATAACGACTTATATTGGAATCGGTTTGGGCGGTTGGCTCTAGAGAGCTCTATACTTTTTTTGCTTATTCCAAAAAATTTTCTAAAGAAACATAAATCACTTCCGATCTATCTCTTGAACGCCAGCTAACTTGAGGCTTTGAGGTGATACTTGATTCGTGAGAAATCAAAATTTTGCAAACTAGAAAAATATTGGTTCTGTGCCTTAGGAATCGCTATAATATTGCAATCTTGCAAGACGACCCAAAGTGAGCCAACAAGTGCAGAAAACTTTGCAATTGAAGGAGAGACAGATTTATCCACCTCACGCACAGCTGGCAACAATCTACTTTTAGATAACACCTCACTACCACATCCAAAAAAATCGTCGAGTTGGGAAACTAAAAAATTGATAATGACTCACCAGCAGCCCAGTGACTTCGAAATTTCGTTGTGCAAAAGTAAACTAGATGATTTGATTCTCAACTCAAAATCATATCAATCACTACAAGAAGCGAGCTTAACTTTCCAATCAACTGTCACGGAATCTCGACGATTATACCACTGGTGTTTCTACCAAATATCTGCGCAACTTGACATGACACTTGGTCGAGACGATCAATCCTATGAAGCTCAAAAAGAGTTTTTTGCCAATCAAATGAAAGCACTTTGGATCCTTGCAGTGGACCTGGACAATGAAGGTACCAAAATCTATACCAATCATGCCCGTCAGAGGTACATTGAGATTTCCAGGTCCTATTTTGGTCGATCAATTGAAATTATTGACCAGTCCGCTCTTCACGTAACTAGCGGTAAAAGCGGAAAACCAGCTCAAGAGTTTCAAGAACCCTAAATTTCACCGCCCATTTATTCTAAAGACATGGCATTTTTTGCCGATCAACCCTGCGAGCGATTCCAGGAGGGAAGACAATGCTCGCAAGGATGCGTCCATACAATTTAATCAGTAGTGCTGTCAGGTACTTTGCAGCATCTCGCAATGTTTGCATTTTTATGGCAAGCTTCATCATTGCAAACAGCACATTTGCACAATCAAACTCCAATTCCATTTCTCAAGACCAGGCCGATCTTAGTTTCAGAGGTCAAGGTCAAGCATCGCGACGAAATTCTTCAAATCAGTCCTCCAGCCAACAAATGACTTCACAGCAAGGTGGTCAAGCAAGAGGTGCACTCAACCAGAGGAGTCAGAAAGGCCAAAGACAACAGTTGGCGCAGGGCCAAGGGCTTAGACAACAATCACAAAGAGTTGACTCTCAGAATGATAGACAATCATCTAGTAGGCAACAATCAGTCAATCAAGAGGACAAAAGACGTTATCTCGCAAACAAGCAAGCCAAGTTGGCGAATGCAGAGCCACAAGGCAATAAAGATGTTAGGCAATTTCATGAAGTATTGAACGATTTACTCACAGAATTTTCTTATGACGTAAAATCGGGACAAATTAACGGCCTTAAAAATCTAAGTATTAGACGTGTTTCGGTTTCGGATGCACTGCCAAAATCATATGAATCCTATGTTGAACTTTTAGTAACTGAAAGAATTCGAGAAAATTCAAAAGTCAGAATCATCAATTGCGTGTCTTGCAAGTCGAAGTCTTCTGTTTTAACTGATGGAAAACTCATGATCACGTCGCCAATGACAAATCTCAATCGCATGGATGAAGCTGCAACTCAACTAAACATTGAAAATTTCATGGACGTCATTCTTGTCTATCATACGACTCACATGGTCCTTGCCTTTAGTGTCTTTAATACGACAACTAAGGAAGAAGTCTATTCGCGAACCTATAATAGTGAAACCCTCCGCAGCAAATATCAAAAAATGGCGGTAGATATGAAACAGGTTGAACTGGCCTCGGGCAAAGACGAATATCAACCTGAGTATCGATTTCTCTTGGGCTTCAGCGGATCGAGCCTTCCGAATGTCGCGGGTGAAGCCCGTGATAAATCATTCCTGGGGCTTCATATCAGAGCTGTAGAGAAATTTGACAACCGAAAATTCGACTTTGGTCTCATAAGTTCATTCTGGGTCAATACCGCAACTTTACTGAGAGCCTATCCAGCTGAAGGCGAGCAATCAGAAGAAACCACCACAACGTATTCCGGTGCTGCAAGACCCCTTCCTTATAAATATGTTCTTGGACTTCAAGCAATACTTGCCAGGAATTTCTTTGGAGAGATCGAAGCTTATGACAGAATTCGCCATGGCATTCATTTTGGACTTGGCGGCATCATATCTACCGGCTACCTAGCTCCAAGCGCCAGAATCGGCTGGGATATCTACTTTGGAAGGCGATGGACGTTTACCTTAAGCTCACAATACATCCTAGAAAGTAATATTCTAGTTGGCAAAGAATATCAAAAATCTCCAAGTGGAGTGGGAGGGGATCTTGGCTTATCGCTCAATCTCTAACCTGTTAATCCAATTATTTTCATCCAAAAAAATGTTTTTTTACTTGGCCTATGTATATGGTGCGTCTCTTTCATCATGCAGCACGACTCAGCAAGAATCTCGGCTTAATGCTCAAAAGCAAATCGCCTACCCATTCTACAATGCGTCTAAGCGACTTGGAGAAGATCCTGAAAGCAAACGATTCATCATTAAATCTGCAATTGGACAAGCCGAATATACGGTGGAAATTCCAGATGCCGGCAACGGCTATGATATTCAAATACCACTAGCAAGCCTCAATCCACCAACAACCTCAGAAGCATTGGCTATTGGAGCTAAGAACGGAAAAGTGCCTAGTCCTGTTTCAACCGACAAGGAGCTTGTCAATTCCCTACCTTCGATTTCAAAAACACACGGGGAGGACCTATCGATTCTCGATGCAGCGATGGGTGTAGGAAGCCCTGAAGGACCCATTCAAGCTCCGAGCTATACCCTGGGACTTGCACGTGCAAATCAATATTTCCGTGACCGAAACTATGATCTGGCATTGATGGAAGTTAACAATCTAATCGCCTTCTATCCAAACAGTCCCAAACTCTTAAAGATGAAGGGCACCTTACTCTTAAAAACCGGGAATCAAGAACTGGCCGCCAAGGCATGGCAAAAGGCAAATAGACTAGCACCAAGTGATAAAGCACTAGCATCAGCAGTAAAACGCCTCGAAACAAGAATTTTGGCTACAAAGGGCCCAAATAGTAAACCGGACTCACCTAGTTCATTACAACCAAATGAGTCCGGCAGCGTCAAACCAAACACAAGTTTGCCAGCCCACTAGAAAATGAGCCCTGATTCAGTCAATCTACTTCTTAGTACTTGGGGAAGCGCCCAATTTGCCAGCTTTCAGCTGCGAAAGATGCAATTCAACAAGTTTCTTCGCAAGCACACCATCATCATAAGTCTTAACTTTCCTCATCGATTTATGCTTGAGCGTGCCCGGAAGCTGAAGCATGAAGTCTTTTCGATCTGAATAGCTACTCGAAGACTCGCTAAAAACGGTCCAGGTTTTTTCACCATCAACAAGTCCTTCAAAAGCGACTTTCTTTCCACCATTTTGATCGATCTTTTTATATTTGATCACTAGATCATCAATCTCGGTGTCGGAATTTAGCACTTGAATCAAAGTAGACCCTTTATCTTCTCCTACAAGGTCTAACATAAATACCTTTACGCCCACTTCAGTTTTGTACTCATGAAGCAGCTTTGAATGAGCTATTTCAGCTTGAGCATAGCTGCTAGCAATTAAAAACCCCACAGACCCAATAAATTTCAGAATGTTCTTTCGCATGGAGAAACCTTTCAAAAAACATTAGAGAATTTTTTCAAGCGTTGACACGATAAAATCAGCTCGTTCTTGTACATTGTCTGGATTTGAAACGGGACAATGATCAATTTGCAACACTCCATTTGCGAAGCTAATTGCATCTTCTCCATATTTTCGATCTGTGTTGCAAATTTTTATGGATTTGACAGCAGCCTTTACCGCATCGCTACCCATATCATCAGCGCAAAGAGACGAAAATGCTTTTACAAGTGGTTCAAAGTATATTGGAGCAATATTTGACTTCAATCCTTCAACCCATCCATCAAGAGCCATTTGATCCCAACTCACTTCCATGGGAATCTCAACTTTTGCCGCTGCCATGATTTGTGACTTCAGTGCTGGAAACTGATTATCTTGAAATTCCTTAATCACTCGCTTTTCTTGCAACCCCATACTATTCCTCCTTGAAAAATTATAGACCTTGAAGTTACAACCCTGTCACTTCATAAAACTATCTAGCAATCTTCAAACTTAAGGTCTCAATACCGGTAAAAAGATGTATCTCAATATCTTTCGATAGAAATCGAACCATTGACTCTCTTGATATCGAATGACATTTCAAATCCCACTCGAAATTCCCCTTGGACCCTTGCTTGTGGAATAATATTCTATCAATTCTACATCCTGGAGGCAACTGACCCTCAATCAGCTGAAAACGTTGAGGGGCAAAAGTTATAAAATGATAATTTTCAGCCGAATGATCTTCAATATTAAGCGACATAGACTCCAAAACAGAGTCGGAGTTTGTAGATCTTGACGAAAAACGACGCTCCGCAATCATAGGTAGCAAATCAGTACGCAGTTTCCCTAAACCCATTGCCCTAAGCATCTCATTGTATTCTACTGCGCTAATATTTAGTAAGGATCCACTAACCAACAAGCCGACAAATCTCTTCGCATTAGCAGAATCTCTTTCTTCCAATTCTTTGAAAAAGTCCTCATAGATAATCTCGTGAAGCAGCAGAGCAGCTTTGTGATCGCGATTCATAAAATTCCACAATTCTTGATTTACCAAAAATTCATTTGTAAAATTCCCAGGAACCCATTGATGGATCGCCAATTGCATTAGCTTGCAAGGAGCTTCTATGGCCCTGACATGATTTGAATCATTAATGTCGACTAAACTCATAGGAGCAAAATGAAATTTTGCATTGTTCAATCGACCTAGATAGCGCCGATATCTTACTTCATCCAAATTCTTTAATGAACCCAAAGCTAATGCCGCCTTAGAGTACTCCTCGTCAATTAGGTATCTGAATCTCTGATTCGAACACATCGTGGGAAACTACCGATTCAATTTTTCCATTTTCGGCAAAACAAACGACCGCATCACCTCCATTCTGAGTTTCCCCTCCCGCGAATGCTTTGGACGTTAGCAAATGGATCATCAATACGAAACAACTGGGCGCTAAAGCAAAATAACGCATTTTTCTTCGTTCCTCCTTCTAAATAAGTCATCAATCCTCGTCTAAAATTCTTAATCATTTCTTTCGCAGCTTCAATTCTTGTCGCATCTGCGGCCATTAAACACGTGGAGTAGTCTCTTTGATGAACCTCCAATTTATTCATTTTATTTTTTGCAAGGTCTAAGATCCCACGGTTATATTCTTGAATCACTGCACTAGGCACGTCTTTAGTGGTGGTGACATTTTTTGATTTCGCCTGAAAACTTCGGTCAGACGGCTCAATAAATCTGTCTTTTACCAAATCTCTTATGACACTTTCTGCCATCTCAACATCGATTTGAAACAATCGAGCAAGTGACTCGCGCGTCAATATAAAATCGCTAAGATTCAGACTTTCTTTTGCAGCCATATGAATCCAGCTCTTTAAGACCGCCGGTTGATCCTCTTCCAAATTCACCACATCCCAGCCTCGATCGGCGTGAGCTACCAAATTCAATCGGGCTTCAATTTCACTTGCTGCTATCAATTTATTTTTTCGTTTGGCAATTCTCAATTGCACAAGGTCAACGAAAAAACGTCCCTCAATAGTTGATAAGCCCAATTTACGTATAACAAGAGGCAAATTAGAGCTAGGTATGTCTCGAGTCTTTTTACAAACTTCCGAAAACACTGACGCTGTCAGACCAATCTGCTTTGCAAAATTTGACTGCCTCAAACTGGGACGTAATGATTTTTTAAACTCGAATAAGTCAGTCAAAAAATCGGAGTAATCAATATAGGTATATAAATTTGGTGATTTCATCCCACAAAATTAACACTTTCCGATTTTACGGGTTGGCTCTGCCGTAGGCACAATTTCAACTTGCCTGGTTGGTAGGGGCCACATCACTGCAACGGGCACTCCGGCGACTGTCGGTGGTAAGAACGAAACTCTAACTCCAGCGGGACCAAGAATCGCTTTGGCAATCTCCATGTGATACTGCTGGCCTCGACCGGGTGCACTATCGGCAACATCATGAGCCGGATGAGGTAAAGAAAAAATAATTGTCCCTTGATCCGAAATTCGTTTCTGCCTCAAAACAATGGGCATACTGATAGCATCTATGGTCACATCTGCCAAAAGAGCCATGTATAGATGAAAGAATCCGCTGATTAAGGAAACCTTTGTGATGGGCAAGTACAACTCTTCAGGATTCTGAACATTTGGCATGCTTTCAAAAGTCAGTGATCCATAGCGCCCATCAGCACCTACCAACCTCTGGGCCGCATTTAAACAATCTCGCCAATCGCAAGTTTGATCTTTTTGAAAATCTCGCATTGCAAGTCCTTGCCAAAGTGCTGCGACCTGCACACCTTCTTCGAGTTCAGCCAGCACTTGACGAGATAACATAGCAATATGCAGTGTCTGATCCAGCGCAGAAGAAGACAGCGTCACTAAATCAGAGAGATCATCATCTAATTTAGTTAACCCTACTCGTGAACCGGGAGTTTCTGACAACGTACGAAAAAATTTGCGTGCTCCTCGCTCCTTGTGAAAAGAATCTTCAACTCCTGCTTGCCAACGCTTTGTAAACTCCTGCAAACCCTTACCACTTGTAGCAAGACCTTTGGAAGCTAAGTCAAAAATGTCTTCGCAGTGACTTCTAACTTCTTGCATTTTATTTAAAAACGAAGATGAAGAGTGTTGCAACTGCTCTTTCAAGCTTGCGAGATCTGACATTCCCGTGAGCTTTTCTTGCAGGTCCGAAAGATGCCGGTCACGTTCAACAACAGCCTGAGTCGTCTTATCCAAACGATCCTTCATGAGTCTAATTTGAATTTCCTTTTGACTCGCAATTTTTTCTCCATAGCGGCTTATTGCAGCAACCAAAACACCCCAGGAATCAAGCTTTTCTTCAGAACCATCAGATCCTAAAAGAAAACGCTTTCTCCAAGATTCGATTAGATTTCGAGCCTGATCGAAGGCTATGTTGGAATTATTTGACTCAACGCTAGCCTGAAAATACATGACCGCTATAATGATACCTAGAGTCAGG
>JAPLFV010000046.1 GCA_026390495.1 Pseudomonadota bacterium
AGGTTGTTCTGCTCAATGAGTCGAGTTTATTTGCCTTGCCGTGCGTCAACGATATATAAACCGCGCCGAATAAGTCAGCGCCTTAGGGAGGATATTATGAAAAAGTTACGAATTTCGAAAAAATCCCATAGCAGGATCTCGTGTAAAGAGATGCTTGCCTTTCATCAGCACTATGAGACAGATTGGCACTGGTTGAGTCATATTTTGAAGATTAATTTCTATTTTGGAGCTTAGATTATCATACCGACAAGAAAGAAAATTGGAATCGTTGCCTTTGACAATTTTACCGATATTGACGTGTTTCTGCTGTGGGATGTCCTAAAGAGAGTGAACTTAGCATTGTTAGACGTCAAAATTTTAAGTGACAATAAAATGATTGCGTCAAAGACAGGCATTTCGATCGTATCCCATGAGCGTTGGAGTTGGGCAAACGAATGTGATGGAGTTTTGTTTAGCAGTGGGCCCGATGCAAAAGAACTCTATAGAGATCCTGCATTCTTGAAAAATTTTTCAATTGATCTGAACAGACAATTTATAGGATCAATATGTTCTGGCTCTTTGATTTTAGCTAGTCTCGGCCTCTTGAATGGTAAAACTGCGACAACATACCCGACGACTCGCCAACTGTTGGTTAACATGGGCGTTGAAGTGGTTGAAAAGCCTATTGTTATTCATAGCCAAGTAGCCACCGCTGCTGGTTGTTTAGCGGGTGAGTTCTTGGTCCGATGGCTGCTGGAAAAACTGTTTGATCGTAAGTTGAGTGATCAGATCGGGTCTTCTATTCGACCTTTAGGTGATGGACTCACATTTGATTCATCGGGAATTGCAGAAATATATTCAGCGGTAGCGGAACATTCTCATGCTCAGTCAAAGGCTAAGTTTCAAGGTAATGTTCTCTAGCCTTTTGGAAACTTACTCAGATTTTTGTTCCTCACATAACACTTTTTCAACGGAAAATATGGGGTATTGGGTGTGTTGATACACGCTGCTTGTTAGTAGTCGTTTGGGCTGAGTCCTATGACTCTAACTCTTAAAGTCACGTCTTTTCGAGATGAATAGGTCTGTCAAAGACAGAGTCCAATCGGATTTCACCAAAAACGAAACTAACAAACCCTTTTCAAAATAAAGTAGTAGATCCGCCGACAGAGCGCCCATCATGGGCTCTACTGGTTTTTCGTGGCATTTATGAGGACCTAACATCACAGAAAAAGCCAATTTAGTGGTTCCCTTTGGACTGCTATTTCGATCAATGACAAAGTTTGAAAGTTCAAGGCATTTATTGCCTCTAAAATCGGTCTCACGAATACGGCCGTACTTTTCAATTAATTTAATGCCTGTTCCAAAATCATAAAAATTTCGGTGAACTATGCTATGTAAGCAATCAATTTCACCTGGCTTCTCCTTTTTTGGCAGCGTAAGTGTTTTCTCCGCAGAGCCCGTTGGCTTATTGCTTTTGGAATTTAGGGCTGGCACCTTAGAAGACTTCATGCGAGATAAATCACTATTCATATCCAAAATTTTTTTACGTAAGCTTTGCCCGATTAGTTGATCTAAAAAGGGATCGACATTTTTCGTTTCGCCAAGCCATTCTGTAAACTCAGGGGTCCCTGGAATGTCTGAAATATGAATTGCATGGCACTTTACTTGATCTAACCAATCCAATTCTTTTAAACTCTTAGAATTGGAAGCAGATGCTATAGAAAATAAGACAGCGGAAAAATAACCATACCTAGATTTCATTGTATATCTCGCGGTGGAATATTTGAACGCTAGGGATGTGCTTACGAAGAATCTCTGAAGCAGTGTCAAAAGCAAACTACTATCTGCAGTCTTGCAGAGATTTGATCCAATCATTCATCATGCGGCTGGCATCAATGTCAATTCGACTCGTAGCGACAGCAGGCATTCTAAGTGCTGGGTCATTCGAGTTTAGCCTTGCCATAAGTATAGATGTCTCTGGATGACCTGGTTCTAAGAGTTTTCTATTCGGCATTCCTGCATCGCCTGCGTGCGGAACCTTGTTACAAAGCCCAGTCTGCGCCAGGCTTGTGGAGTAATTCAAATTTAATTTTGCATTTCCAGTATTGGTTTGAAGGTTGTGACAGGTCGCACATTGAACGTCCATAAAACCGCGCGCCCTTTGATCGAGACTCGCGTTCTGGTCACGGTAATCCACATACTTAGGCAGATTGGAGTACGTTCCACCGAAATCGCTTGCGTCGAGCCATTCAGATTTTGAAAATAGTTCCAATTGATTAACAGAATGGCCATTATGCACCACGTCTTTATTGAGCTGAGAGGTTGTAAAACCCAAAATCACACTCTTAGAATCCGTATGGCATCGATGACAATCGTTAGAGCTAGGAAAGTAGTATGAAAAATTATGATCAGTTCCATTTTCGTGGATGACGAGATTTTCCTTGGAAGCACCTGCCTGATAAAAAGCATCAGTTTGATCTTGGTTCCACTTATAGCTAAATCCTTTGATCCCTGATTCCGTTCGAATGAGGATTCTTGTTTCCACTATTCGTTATTCAATTTGATTCCCTACTTTTTGAGGGAGGTAAAAATTTTTGATAAAGCTGGAGTCATTTGGGAATTCCCAAGGCGATTCTGTGTAAGCAACAACTTTATGTGATGAGTCAGATTTTGGAAAAACCGCAAATCGATCCTTGATCGCGCCGTCACTCCATAATGGAGAGTTGACTTCATATTTTACAGCACTTTCTACAGGGACGAGTGGTTTCAAGGATGTAAAACATTTTGTCTCAGATAACTTGTAAGGAAAACGACTTTCAGGCTGATTCGATACGGAGTTTTGCGTGAACTTGAGAATAGACCCTTCGTGATTTATAACATAAATCTCTCCTGAAAGGTCTTCTGCGAAAGAGGAGATTTTACTCGAAGATTGAAGCAGAAGTGTTTCACTTATCACTTTTCCATCTTGATATCGCAAGCCCCAGATATTCCCAGATTGGAAATCGCCATAAACATAGGTTCCAACCAACGAAGGCATTGAGCGTCCTCGATAAACATATCCACCAGTTACCGAAACACCTTGGGACCTTTCATATTGTGTGATCGGAGCAATGAGCCCTTCCTTGTTACAATTATTTGAAGGTTTGAAACAAAGGTTTGCTTCCATTGTTCTCCAGCCATAATTGCCGCCACTTTTAACTATGTTTATCTCTTCAAGTCGATTCTGCCCAACGTCGCCGGCCCACAAATCTCCTGTTACCCGATCAAATGAAAACCGCCACGGGTTGCGTAGTCCCAGCGCAAATATTTCGGACTTCGCATCTGCATTATTTACGAAAGGATTAGTTGGAGGAATGGCATATGGTTGCGCAGAATCAATATCTAGGCGGAGCATTTTTCCCAAGAGAACTTTCAAGTTTTGGGCATTACTTTGTGGATCGCCTGCAGAGCCTCCATCACCGAACCCCGCATACAGGTATCCATCTGGTCCGAAAACGATGTCACCACCATTGTGATTTGAATAAGGTTGAACAATTTCTAAAATAATCTTTTCGCTGGATCGATTAATCATAAAGTCATCATTGATTGAAAATTCTGCAATTCTAGACTTTAGCTTTGAACCATAGGTGTAGTTTACAAAAATTCTTTTGACGTTGGGAAACTTAGGATGTAGCGCGAGACCTAGAAGTCCACCCTCTGGATTTGTGTCTGGGTCTGTGACTATATCTGAGAGGTCCAAAGAAGTTTTGAAGGAATTAGAACGCAAATCAAAGAGTTGTATCTTACCAGTTTGTTCAACAATTAGAAATTTAGAATTGTTTTGAGCAGAACTAGATTTTGGCAACGAGATCATTTTGAGCGGGCGATCCAGGCCATTTACCAATTCCGTGAGTTGAACGTCTTGGAAAGGCCTTGGTTCACCATCTATCTGGCATGCAAA
>JAPLFV010000268.1 GCA_026390495.1 Pseudomonadota bacterium
AGCGAGTTTACTTCCGGAATTAATCAATGTTTCGAGTAAAAATCTCATTGAGGATGTCATGCAAAATACAGGCCTAAGTTTTCATTTTGATTCTGGTCTGCGATTAAAGGATTGTATATTTGGTTTAATAGCATTTTGTGCATCTGTTCTTTTAGTATGTTGCAAGACCCCTCAATCAAAAGACGGCGCACTAAAGATTGTATCATCCAAGGCTGTAAGGTCTGTGGGGCATCCGAGTGTGCGCTTATTGAAGAATCACAGAAAGAACACGATTTGTACTGCGATTTTTCTTTCGCCAAGAGGCGCATTGACTGCAGGACATTGCCTTCCTGATGCAAAATTTCAAGGTCAATGTGGAGTTAGTATCGACGGAGTTGAACCTGCAAATTGTTTTTCAGCGGTTTACCGCGAGACTGACAAAACTGGGAAAGAAGTCGGAAAATATGACATGGCATTTTTAGTTTTTTCGCGAGCAAACGATGAAAATGCGCTTCACCCGGGGGGATTTAAGAGACTAGATATAGCCGCTTTTTCCGATCAGCCGTTTGACTTTCGAATGGAAGGCTACGGAGAGCATTTGTTGCGCCAAGGTGTCGACGGTACGTTAACTCCTATAGAAGGAGACCTAACGGGAATCGAAGGCGATCTTACAGGAATTGAAGGCGATCTGACAGGAATTGAAGGCGATCTGACAGGAATTGAAGGCGATCTAACCGGAATCGAGGGGGACTTAACTGGAATCGAGGGAGATCTTACAGGAATCGGCGGTACTGCGAATAATGGGTCTGCAAATTCAAAAATCAGAAAAATTACGGGAAAGCTTTTTGCCTGTGAAAGTCGATTCACGTCGGACGCCATTCAACGAAATTTGGGGAGTAACACATTCAGAATTCGAAAACGTGATTCCGCCGATCATTGCATGCCATCTCGTGGCGATAGCGGTAGTCCCTTGTTAAGTTCTTCTGGAAAATTATTGGGTATGGCGGTTTTAGCGTCATTCAAAGGTGACGATGTAGTTGAGGCTGTTTATATTAAAATGTCGTCTGCTACATTTGATGAGTCCATAGACGAGGCCTTGAAATTGGCAGGTGAGCGACAGAAAAGAATCGAAGTTTTGCGAATTCAAATTAATGAGTTTAAAAGGCAAGCGAGGCCCGATCCCAATCGGCTGCGCATGATTGAAGCTGAGTTGGAAGATCTCGAAAAGGCTATTTAGTGACTGCAATTAAAGTGGAGCTTTTTTCGTCTGGGTTCATGGCTATCTTTGAAAGTCTAAAAGGTTCTGTCTTCCATATCTTAAACATGTCCCCCCCAGATTCTCGATTTCATTGACTGTCAGCATGAAGCATCTATAAGATGTTAATAGGATAAATTAAAGATAATATTCGATTAATCGAATGAATTCTCGAACATGACTTAAAGGGATCTTACCTATGCGCATTGCAGTCGTCCAACCTTCTCAGATTCATTGTTTCAAAGCACTATGTCTTGTTTCGTTTTCGGCGATTTTACAAGGATGTGGGGAAAGTAAATCTGACGATCCCCCTCCGACAGTGCACGGCAAAATGACTTTGTCTGAGAGCACCGATATTGTAGATAATGCTTCTTCAGAGTTTACAACTCTCACGAAATGCTCGCGCAATGTCGATACTGACAGAGTGGATATCAGCATGTCGGCAGGTACAAATAGACCTTCGCTTCAGGTTTCATTTAAAGGATATAGCTCTACTCCCAAAACTTATACTTGTCTTCAATCAGCTGACAATGGGACGTCGGAGACTAGTGTTGGGGGGAAATTTGAATCCTGCGCCATTTCAGGAACTGTCATGGCCTCAGCCAGTGCAACGACTCTCAACTCCTACAATATGTACCGAGAAACTACTGATACAGGTGCTTTTAGCTACAGTGGTGCGTGCTCAATTGTCGTTTCTGCAGCAAGCCCGACCATTACTGCGACTTTTGATTGTAATAAAATGGTCCAGACGACTGTGACTGGTCGCAAAAGGTTTCCGATGTCGGGAGCTCCTACGGGCACTTTAAAGGGTGAGTTTAAGTGCACTTTTTGATTAGACTTCCAACGTCGCCTCGATTCCCAATTTC
>JAPLFV010000408.1 GCA_026390495.1 Pseudomonadota bacterium
ATAAGGTGTTTCTTAGAATGATCTTAAATGGCGTTAACATGGCAGGCTCCTTTGTTTTGATTCGGATTCTCTTTTACCTAAGATAGTCTCTCATCTATTATAGTATTGTAAAAATGGATTTTCATGATAAGATATATTGGTTTTAGAAAAGTAAATGCAGAGGGCTGTTTTTATCAAATGTTAATCTGTCGTGGGAGGATTTATGTCTCAAAGACCGTGGGTCAACTATCATCACCTTCTTTATTTCAAAACCATCGCTCAAGAAGGAGGAATTGCCAAGGCAGCAAAGAAACTTAGACTGGGGCAACCGACTTTATCGACCCAGATGAAGCAGTTTGAAGATGTTTTGGGGCATACCCTTTTTGACCGTTCTAAGCGTCAGCTGCAATTAACCGAAGCTGGTCGGATGGTTTTGAATTATGCGACAGAAATATTTAAAATTGGCGATGAAATGGTCGATTCCTTAAATGATCATCATGTGACCTCAAAGGTTCAAGTGCAGATTGGTATCATGCCAACAGTTCCCAAGAAAATTGCCTTGAAGATATTCCAGAAAGCCCAGCAAGATTTTGACTGTATGGTGTCAATTGTTGATGGTCAACCAGAGGAGCTTTTTAGGGAATTGCGGGCACATCGACTGGATCTTGTTGTCTCAAATTATCCGCCTTCCGTCAGTGAAACGGTAGGCTTCTATACAAAAAGTATTGCCAAACTCCCGATCATTGTTTGTGGAAATCCAAAATTTGCAAAATTGAAAAATCATTTTCCAGAGTCAATTAACGATCAACCATTTATCATGCCATATGCGCACACAAAACTTAGAGGTGATCTTGATCACTATTTAAAGACGCGGAATATCAATGTGAATATTGTTGCTGAAGTGCAAGATACAAGTCTTCAGAAGTTACTTTGTGTTGAAGGGGTGGGGCTGCTTTCAATCAGTGCACCTGCAATTGAAGACTTTGTAAAGGAGAAGGATTTGATGGTGCTTGGTACATTGCAAGATACTTTTGATGAACTGTGGTTTATCGCAGCGGAAAGGCGTGTTCAAAATCCCGTAGCTTCCAAGATAGTTAAAGAGTTTAAAATATAGATCTATTTGTCGATTCAGATTGTATAGAGTTATTCAAATTATTAAATGAGATTTTTAAAAGGCTGCCTCTAAGAAGTTCGCTTCTCAAGGGCAGCCTTTTTTTGGTATGGAACCTGGTTTGGTTGAAACGTTCAGAAGCAAGCTATTGTTTTGCTGCTTCGATCGGCTTCGGAGAGCTTAACAGTGACCAAATTATCGACAGCAAAAGTATTCCTCCGATGATGGCTAATGACCATCCAATGGGGAATTTGCCACCAAAGGCTTCGTTAAGCCATGATTTAAGCTTATGAAATTTGTCTACGACACCTGCAAGTAGAAAGTACAAAGACCTGAGTCCAAGAATGGCAAAAATGTTTGACGTAAAGACAATGAGAGGCTCTTTTGTAATTGCAAAAATCGCTGGGACGGAGTCAATAGCAAAAATAATGTCAGAAAATTCAATGAATAGTAAAGCCAGGAACAGTGGCGTTACATAAGTTTTATGGTTTTCTCTGATAAAGAACTTTTGTCCGTGAAATCGATCAGTCACAGGGAGGAACTTTTTTGCAAGACGGATCACCGGGTTTTTACCTGGGTCAGGGGCTTTCTCTGGTGCAAACAGAATTTTGACTCCAGTTGCAATTAAAAACACTCCTGCGGCGATGACAACCCAGTGGTACTTCATAAGCACAGAGCCGATCGCAATGAATCCTGCACGGAAGATCAAGGCTCCTAAAATGCCAAAGAAAAGAACTCGATGCTGGTACTTTGGTGGAATTGCAAAATAGCTGAACACGACGACGAAGACGAAGATGTTGTCAATTGCCAAAGCCTTTTCAATGATAAATCCAGTAAGGTATTCTAATCCTACCTGGTTTGCCGCCGCTTCTGGATTAAATCCAGGAATCGCGGCCAATCGCGGGTCTAGTGGAAATTTGTGTAGCGAATAGTAGTAAAGAACAGCGCCAAAGGAAAGTGCCAGGGTAAACCATACGACACTCCAGATGGCAGATTCTTTCATGGTTACGGTGTGGGCTTCCTTGTGAAAAACGCCAAGGTCTAACAACAGCATTGTGAGAACAAATCCCGTAAATGCTAAATAGAACCAGTAATATTCGTTGAAAGGAAAGAGTAGAATGTCCATTAGTGATGTTCCTATGGTTTTGGGTTTCGCACATTGGAGTTTACGGAACTTTGTCGCATTTCTTTAATAGATATATAGGATGCATGACTTTGTTTTTAGCAAATTAAAAATTTTGTGGCTATATCATTGGATAAAGCAATGATTATTGAAACTAAACCAAATTTCTTGTGTCAGTCCTTTTGTGAACTAGGACTAGATGGAACCTATTTTACTTGAGTAATCCAATCTTCCAAATTGTAGTAATTTGTGATTCTTGTAATGAGACCATTTGAAATTTCAAAAAATGCCCCTGCCGCGACTTTGTAAGTTTGACCTCGTGCGGTAGGGAGTCCAAGGTCTGACTGCAAATAGGTTCCGTAAACGGTAAATTCCGCAGCTGCTCTCGTACCAAACTCATTCGCCATGACGACAATGTCTTTTAGCTCTTCCTTATAATTTCTATTCATTTTCTGCATGAATTCGTTGAACCGAGATTTTCCAATTTCCCTTCGGCCTTGATTGATATCATGAATGACGTCGTCACTTAAAAGAGTAAGAAAGCGGCTCATATCTTGCCGATTGAATGCATTATAATAGTCCAAAATCAAATTTTTAGCATGGTCCATTGGTGTCACTTTAATTGTCCCCTTGTTTTAAAACTTTTATTTCAACCAAAATCTTAATAGCTTTTCTTTCAGTGGAGTCGATCTTGGATATTTGATTCCGAGATCTAGAAGCCCTGCTTTGAAAATTGATTTAGAATGGCTAAATGTTTCAAATCCAAATTTGCCGTGATAGTGGCCAATGCCACTGTCTCGAATGCCTCCAAATGGTAGGTTTGGATTTCCTAAGTGTAAAAGCGTGTGATTGATACAGCCTCCACCAAAAGGGACTGAAGCAACTATCTCATCTTCGAAGTCTTTATCTTTAGTAAAGAGATAGAGAGCGAGAGGGTTTTGGTGGCATTCCAATAGTGTCAACAGTTGGCCTTTTTCGTTCCAGGTTAATATTGGTAAGATTGGGCCGAAGATTTCTTCATTCATCGAGGGGTGATCAATAGTCGCCCCATCTATAAGCGTTGGTTCAATATAGCGATGTTCTCGATTCCGACGGCCGCCGTGTATTGCAGTACCAGCTGTAATATACGACACCAATCGATCGTAATGTGCAAAATTGATAACTCGTCCGTAATCGGCAGATTGGAATGGATCTATTCCATAGAAATTCTTAATCCATAACTGAATTTTTTCAACGAGTCGATCTTTAATGCTTTCGTGAACTAGAAGATAGTCTGGTGCAACACAGGTTTGCCCGGCATTTGAAAATTTGCCCCAGACAATTCTTTTAGCAGCTTCATTGAGATTTGCAGTTGAATCGACAATACAGGGGCTTTTACCACCCAATTCGAGGGTGCAAGGAGTCAGATGTGACGCACAAGCTTGGGCGATAATTTTACCGACCCTCGTGCTGCCCGTGAAAAACACATGATCCCAAGAGTGCTTTAGTAAATCTGTCGTAATACTAGCGTCGCCTTGTACACAATAGACAACATCCTCGGGCAAAAATTCCTTTAACAATTTAGCTATAATGTCCGAAGTTGCTTTTGATAATTCTGAAGGTTTAATAACAACGACATTTCCAGCAGCAATAGCTGACAGTAAAGGGATCATAACAAGATTAAAAGGATAATTCCAAGGTCCAATAATGAGAACAAGTCCCTTTGGAGACGGGGTGATTTTTGATTCAGAGCCAAATAAATGTATGGGATTTGGCACCTCGATTGGATTTGCCCATTCGGCGATGTTTGCCTGAACCATTTTTAGTTCTTCTTTGAAAACTCCAATTTCAGAAATCAAAGATTCAAAGGTCGGTTTTCCAAGGTCCAGTTTCAATGCCTTGAGAATGTCAGCTTCGTAATGGTTGATAGCAGCAGAGAGCTTATTAATGATGGCGAGCCGAACGCCAATTGACTTCGTAGCGCCAGACCTAAAGTGGCGCTTCATTTTATAAATATGATCACTGATTGATGTTGGCATATTTTAGACCTTCCTTGTCTTTTATTGTGAACGTCTCATATTATAGACGCGAATAACGAGTTTAGTGTGCTATCGACAACCAGCATTGTGCGATAAAATTGAAGATTTAAACTGAATTTCTAAATTTAGCCATTCTTCAATATGCTCGTGACTGACATTCTGGTCCGTCAGAACATCTCGTAATATGACCTGTCGCCTGGCAAAATGAGGGGGTCTAATTGGAAAAGGGGAATGGGCAGCTCTTAGGGGCTTGCCTCGATAATTACGGGGGCCACCCAATAAACCGGTTGCAAATATGACCTGCTGCCTAGTGATGTGTTCTTGATCAACATTGAAAAAGAAATGACCGATCATTGGATCATTGAACACTCGAGTATAAAATTCACGGATTACTTCTTCAATCTTGGTCTGGCCGAGGATTTCATAAAGTGATCTATCTTGTTTCTCTAATGGCACTTGAACTTCCAAAATTATCTTCGACTTAGATTCGTTTCGAGTAACTCATTTGGGATTTCAATTGTAGTACGAAATTCCAAAATTTAACTCTCGTTGTTGCTGACTTCCTACTTTTTCGCCAAATTCACTCTTAGATTGGTCTCTCAGTGAAAAAGATCTGACTATATATGATCCGGTGAAATAGAACCCATTGTCAATGGCAAGCTCGATTCCTCCTCCGATATGATAACCAGGACCGACTCCACTTGTTTTAAAATCTTCCGAGCGGCCAGAAAAAGATCCAGATTCTCCAGCGAGTTTATATTCAATATGGGTATCAGTGACTTGGCTATAGAGGCCAGCTCCTGTTTCCATGTACATGACTTTGCCAAAGTTAAAACGTCCGAACAATGAAACTGCCTTAGTGGCGATTTGGGAATTTCGATTAACCTCTTCGTTTGTCGTTGGCTTTTTTTCTTCAATTTTCTGGGATTTATTTTCGATGTTGCCTACCAGACCAAAATTTAAGTCTCCAAAGCTGTAACCAATATGAGGCGTAAACGCTTGTCCTGCTGATTGCGTGCGAGATGTTTGATCATTTGAAGATGTTTGATTGGTTCGGTCGTCTGCGTCCATGATTCTTAGGCTTGTGCCGAAGTTGAGACCTTCGCGGCTAGACCGACGAGCCAATGCGGACTCAGATATAACTAGGATACCTAAGGCTACGGTGATGGCCTGCCTGTAAACGGATTGATAGGTGAAAGTAGATTTCATAAGTCCCCCAAGTGTTTCGTAAAATGTCTTGTAATTACTAAGTTGCAAGCGGTGTGCCATTAAAATAATCACGGGTAGGGGTCTGTAATGATTGAATTTATGCCTTCCCTTGAAGGTCGCAAAGGTGTAAAAAGTTTGGTCAGTTTAAATTGCTGAGTTAGAGGCGTGCATAGGGCTTACCTCTATTTTTTATGGACATTAAGGGGGATTAGATGAATTTTGCTGTGAAGAGTATTGTTTTTATCGCACTGGGTGCCACTGGGTTAAATGCCTACGGAGCCTTGCCAAGTTTGCCGAAGGTCGCTCCATCTCCTAAAGACAATCCCACGACTCCCGCTAAGGTCGAGCTTGGAAAAAAATTATTTTTTGATCCTAGGTTATCAAAGGACGGAACAGTCTCTTGTAATAGTTGTCACAATGTTATGTCTGGCGGTGAAGACAGTCGTCCCAATTCCGTGGGCATCAACGGTCAAAAAGGTGGTCGATCCTCACCTACGGTTTGGAATGCTGCATTTTTGAGTGTTCAATTTTGGGACGGACGGGCTGCAAGTTTGGAAGACCAAGCCAAGGGTCCTTTGACGAATCCGATCGAAATGGGCATGGAAAGTCATGATGTTGTCATAGAGAGAGTCAAACAAATTCCTGGATATGTAACCGAGTTTGGAAAAGTCTTCCCGGGAAAAGATTCCGTGACCATAGATAATTTAGCAAAAGCGATTGCTGCCTATGAAAGGACGTTGATTACTCCTGACAATGCTTACGATAAATTTGTAAAAGGAAATAAAAAGGCATTGAGCCCAGACGCGCAAAGAGGTCTGAAGACGGCTCAAGAGGTAGGATGCTTAAGCTGTCATTCTGGCCCTGCCTTTGCTGGACCAGATCTACCGGTTGGCGTGGGCAACTTTCAAAAATTTCCAGCGCTTGCGGGATCACCCTATGAGACGAAATATAAAATAACGGAAGATTTAGGTCGCTTCAATGTGACCAAACAAGAATCTGATAAAAATATGTGGCGTGTTCCGACTTGGAGAAATGTGGCTGTTACAGCACCCTATTTTCACAATGGATCGGTTGAGACATTGGAGGAGGCGGTTAAGGTTATGGCATCAACACAATTGGGCAAAACCCTACCTGAGAATGACGTCAAGGATATCGTCGCCTTCCTGGAATCTTTGACAGGTCCATTTCCAAAACAAATTGCTCCTATGTTGCCTAAGACTGCAGGGCGTTCTGTCATAAAATAAAGATGTTTTTGGGGTTCGAGATTTGTAGTTTATAAAAAGGAGAGTTTGGAAGAATCCAAACTCTCCTTTAAATTTTTTTACATAATTGGTTAGAGACTCGAAGACTAATTTGAACTGTTAGGCAAGCAGTAAAATTGTGATACACAATTTGAAGTCCAGGTCGATTGATTGAATCTAGATTCGCATCGCAATTGATTGGGAACCTTTATAACATTTAATGATTGGCAAAGCTCCTGCGCCTTACCTATGGCTTTATTGATGGCGATCTCGCTAGTGATTTCTTTGCTGTATTTGGACTTAGCAACGGACCTAACAGTTTTGCGGGGAGTCGAAGGATCTATCTCACTTGCACTTCCCTCGGGATTTGATGCCAACTCTATGGTAGCAGGGCATGAGGCAATCTCAAGATTAGAAATAGTTACCCACAATTGTACAAATTTAACATCTTGATTCTGTGAGACGTACCAATGATATCGACGTTCATTGGGATTGGTCACTTGAGCTTGATTATCGTAGGTCATATTGGGAGAAAAAGGAGTACCCTCTGCGGTAACACCCAGTGATAAAAATCCACACTGAGCTGGCAACTTGATGCGCAGATATCGACCGATTTTGTTGTGCGCATTGACGTTAACTGTGTTTCCATTTGCCAACTCAACTGATTGAATCTGAGTCCAAGATAGCTGATCATAAAACTGACTTGGTTTGGCCTCAGAAATGGATTCAAAAGAATGAAGTCCAAAAAAAAGAATGGTAGCGGTAAAAATAGACGTGCTGATATTCATTTGCATGTTGAAATCCTCTCATAAATAAATTGTTTTCTGAAAGCCTATAGAATTATTTAATGGATCGCAATGCCCAAACTCGGGTCATAGCTTCTAGAACAATTCTAAACGACATTTTGCTTTGGCCTGCTCGCCTTTCTTCAAATGTGATAGGCGATTCAACCAATTTCTTTCCCGCGCGAAACGCTCGATATTTCAATTCAATCTGGAAGGAGTATCCTTCGCTCTTAACGAGGTCTGGATTGATGGCTACAATCGTATCCTTGCGCCATGCGTTGAACCCACCCGTTAAATCACGGATGGAGATTCCTAAAATTGTTCGTCCATAAAAGCTTCCGAATATGCTGATACATTTGCGGATGAAGCTCCAGTTTACGGTTGCTCCACCTTCAATGTAGCGGCTGCCGATAACTGCATCTGCTGTCTGTAACTTTTGAATAAAAATTGGCAATTCTTTTGGGTCATGTGAGTGGTCGGCGTCCATTTCAATTAAGGCATCATATCCCTTAGCCAATGCCCATTTGAAACCAGCTATATAAGCCGTACCCAGTCCCAGTTTCCCAGCGCGCTTCAAAATAAAAATTCGATCTGGATTCTTTGCCATCATACTTTCAATAACCAATTGGGTTCCATCTTGGCTATTGTCATCCACAAATAGAATGTGAATATCGCTACTTGCAGAAAAAACTCTCTCTACAAGTGGCGAGACGTTTTCACGTTCATTGTAGGTTGGAACAATGACAATTGGCTTTTTTATAAATCCAGATTCCTGCGTCATAAATTTTATACATCCCAAATTTGATATGCAGATACTATATCGGGTTTTATGTTAACATAAATGAAAAGTTAGCCTAATGAATTGTGAATATCGATGAGGAAATCATGTCAAAGGACGAAAAATCAAATATAGTTGACTTGAGCCAAGCAAGAAGAACTGTCGACAAAGGCATTAAAAAACCTTCTTCTGGGTCGCCCAATAAGCAAGGCCGGGACGATGCCTATAAAAAAGCATTGGGCAAGCAAAAAGGTTTCGGTCGACTTCAGACAACAAACATTAAGTGGTACCACTATCTCCAAACAATTTTAGTATTGTTTCTGGTTGCCTGGATGATGAAAAGTTGCCAGGGCTCATAGTAGTTGCTAGTGCTTATTTTCAATGCATTTTATATTTCTAGCTCAATCAATTTTGGACGGATCAGGCCTATTTGGACCTGTACTCGTCCCATTCCATGAGCAACTGGTCCTTCTTAGAGTTGTTGCAAGGCTTACAAGCTATAACAACGTTGCTTTTTGTTGATTTTCCGCCTCGTAGCAGAGGAACAACATGATCCATCGTGACTTCATCTTTTTTAAGAAGTTTGTC
>JAPLFV010000198.1:0-6399 GCA_026390495.1 Pseudomonadota bacterium
TCGTTCCATTCTGGGCAATATTAGGATTTATCCTCCAGCCAACATACGGGTTTTTAGTAGTATCAAAGGAATCTCCAAATCCACCCGTCTTAGATAGGACAGTCCCTGAAAGCGATGTCGGTGTGGAATTAGCGGGGCTATTAATGACGGTGCGATTTACATTAAGAGTTGTGTTGCGATTACAGTTATAGATGATCAAATCACCATTAGACTGAGTTGCTTTTTTAATAAAAACTGTTCCTGCATGACCATCATAACCGGAGGCTGGATTTGTGCCTCCACAGGAAGTGACATTTGTAACAATATTTGTTGGAGTGCTGAAGTTTCCAGACATAGCTGTATAGTAGATTGCGATTCGACCACCGGGGCCAGAAGAATAGCCACCGCCACTAGATGACGACGCGCCACCGTTTGCAGTAACGGTTCCTGTCCCAGTCAAACTTCCAGTAGATATTTGAATGCTTCCGCCTGAACCTCCGGTGCCGTAGGCCGAGCCATAAACCGCACCATCGGCTTTAATGGAACCATTATTTAAGATTGACCCACCGCCTGAGATGGTTATCTTTAGACGGCCTCCACCCGTGCCCCCATTGTTGCCGTTATTATAGAGAAGACCACTTGCACCCAAATCATTTGGATAAAAAATGCTACCGTAATTCGGCAAACTAGCAGTATTCGTATTACCTTGAACTCTATATCCTGTATCCGTTCCTAAATGCACATATCCTTTACCGCTGACATCAATCTTACTTGTCGCATCGATGGAAATGCTCGTTGCAGTAAACTCAAGACGAAATTCTTGTCCAGTTGTTGCGTTCGTCGCAGTCGTTGCAGAATGAGTGATGATTGCGGAATTCGTGAGAATAATGGCTCCAAAAGTAAAACTAGCGGCACAATCTGCTCCAGAGGCAGCTGATCCAAATGAATTCATTGTCAACGTCCCATTATCGACCATCAGGTTTTGTCCAGTGTATGTACCAATATTAGAACAATCAATCGTCAGACCGGCGCGATTGTTAGCAGTAAAAAAAGTTATTGTTGTGGAGTTAGCGAAAGCGACTCCTGATTTTGTGACCGTGACCGTAGCGTTAGCCGCAGATGCAGGTGCTAATATATTTTGAGTGTAAGTACCATTAGCGTTATCGACTAAAGACCCTTGCAAAGTCCCAGCAGTCGTTGAGATGACTAACCCGGTCGCTCCGCCAATTGGAATTTCAATTCCAGTTGAATCTACGGCTTGAATCAAAATCATTGCAGTAGCAACCCCATTTGCCACCACTGATGAAGGATATGCCACAATTGTTGAATTTGCAGTACTGAATGAACCATAAAAAAGAGCAGAAATATTTGCATTTATTTGTTGACCGTCAACAGTCGCGGAAATGATTGCAGTGGCACTAGACGCTGGGGCTCTAATAATTTGAGTGTAGGTTCCGTTTCCATTGTCCAAAATGCTTCCTAGCATGGTTCCTGCAGTTGCTGCAATAGTGACAGTACTTCCACCACTTGTCAGCGCTACATTTGATCTATCGTAGAGCGTCACACGGACGGTTGCAGTTGATGTACCATCGGCTGCAATTTTTGTAACGCCTCCTACAATCTCGATTCGCGACGTCACGATACTCGGGCCGCCATCTCCATTGGTCATATAAACCTTTGCCGTAGACGTTAATGCACTACCATTGACAGTTGCGGAAACTGTCGCGGTCGCTTCCGAGGCAGCGGATTTTAAAACTCTTTGATACGTACCATTGTTATTGTCAACGATACTGGAATTCCAAGTGCCTGCGGTTGAAGAAATGACAACGGTACTGCCACCTGACGTCATAACATTGTTGTTAGCATCTCTAAGTGTAACAGTAACAGTTGTCGTCGATGTTGCATTTGGCAAAATACTGGAAGGCGAAACCTGAATTGATGAATTGGCGAGGCTGACTGCACCGGGTGCAAAAATGAGTGAAGCCGTAGCAGGGGCACCTACCGCTTGCCCACCAACAGTTGCTGTGATCAACGCTGTCTGAGCAAGGGTTACTGAACGAATGACTTGGGAATAAGTTCCGTTGCCTACATCTATTACGGATCCAAGCAGAGTCCCCGCAGACGTTGTAAACACCACGGTCTCGCCACCACTACTTACAATATTTCCATTTGCGTCACGAAGCGAAACTGTAAGAGTTGCGGTACTAGTCCCATTAGCAGTAATCGAAGCCTGATCAGTCGCAATGGTTGAATTTGATGGAACAACAGTTCCTGAAAGTAACGAGACAGTCAATGCAGACGAAGTCAAAGCGCTTCCGTTATATGTGGCCGTCACAGTAAAAGAGCCGGATCCTTTTGCTGAAGGTGCTATAACATTTTGTGTCCAAGTTCCATTGCCGACATTCACAACAGAGCCAGTCATACTTCCAGCAGAAGGAGTGAAAACGACAGTTCCACTGCCAGTCGGAATCTGGTTGCCATAAAGGTCCCGCGCTGTAAAAGTCACCGTCGCTTGCGATACGCCATTTGCGGTTAATGCAGCATGACTAGATGTTAAGGCGGATGTAGAAAGATCAACAGTAGTCCCACTTGTAACGGTCGTCGTTGCAGAAAAATTATAGGTCTGGGTTGGATTTCCAACTATTTTTGCTTCCACAGTATTCGCACCAGCAGTCGTCCCAAACTTAAATGGTGCTGAGGCCTGACCTAAAGCATTCGTGGAAACATCGTATACCGTTAAAGTCGTGTTTACTTTTCCATTGTTACTGGTCACTGAAAAGCGAACTAATACATTTTCCATCAATGCATTTGTGGTGGAATTACGAACTTCAACCACTAATGGGGCTGCGGCGGAAGCATTTGGAGCGCCAGATTGGCCATTTCCACTGACATAGCCGATATTTGTCGAGGACTGAGCAATTGTTGAAAGCGTAAAGTCGATGTATTGCCCGTTATAGGTTGCACGTACGGTCGTGCTTCCAGAGGAAGAACCAGCTGTTGCATTTACCTGAGCAAGGCCAGAAGCGTCGGTTGTCGCTGTTGAAGAAGATAACGTTACGCCCGCACCGCTAATATTACTAAAGGTTACTAATCCTGAAGCAATGGGCAAACTTGATCGGACTAACTGCACTTTAAGCGGTGAAGAAAACGATTGAGCAGGAGCCACGGCCTGCAAATTGCCATCAACAATATTAATATGTTCATCACGGGCAACTGTTAACGTTACATCGATGGACTTTCGTTTCCAAGTCGCTCGAACAGTTGCAGTACCGACGACAGACCCCGCCGCAACAGCGGTGGTAGCCTGTCCCTCTGAATTTGTTACTGCCGTTGCTGATTCTAAAACGATAGCCACACTACCTGTCACTTGAGAAAAAATGACTTTTTCACCTTTAATTGGTACGCCTTTTCTAAGTGCAGTCACTCGCAAAGGTTGAAGAAATGAAGTACTTGGATCAGTCGATTGCCCGCCGCCTGCGAGAAGTAATAGATCATCATTACTCGAATCACCTGTCGATGATTCTTCTGGATCAATAACTTTTAAAGTGAATTCTACGGACTGTTCCTTCCAAGATGCCTTCACCACTGAATCGCCTGGTACAGTGGTGCTTCGAACTTCTATACTCGCTTGGCCTTTTTCATCAGTGATGCTGCTCGAAGTTAAGACTTCAACACTTTTACCCGACGTAAGCTCGTAACTAATTTTCTCACCAGCAGCTGGAGCACCTTTTCCAAGCAAAGTTACTTTGAGGGGCTTAGATGCTTCGCCACCAATATTTAATGTTTGACCACTACCAGAAGCGACAGTAAATGTTGAGTTTGCGCTCGTCAATCCTTGTGCGACAGACTTAACCTTCGCACAGCCGGAAACGTAATATGTAATCACTGAAAAATAGCCCATCATTGCGATCAGACGGCTAACGTTTTTAATTTTATCAATATGCCACATGATTTAACCTCGATTCCCTTACTGCATTTAGGAATCGGATTAAAGACAAATCACCTTTAGAAGAAGATTTTCAAATGAGGTTAATATCAAACAGAATATATGGTCAAAAATGGCCAAAAACCGATTCGATTTAAGAAATACCTAATTTTTTAAATAACTGGCTCTTTTTTCTTTCTCGAATCTTAGTCTCTACATAGTTCAACAGGTTCAATATCAGTCCATATTTTTGAAGGCTTTTATCAACTGATTATTTTGTTCTACTGTACCAACCGATATTCTGAGGCAGCCTGCTAATCCGGGAGCACCAGCAACATTTCGCACCAAGATCCCATCCTTTAACAAAAACTGATAAGCCTTAGTTGAAGCCGCCGTATCATTCCACTTCGCCAGCAGAAAATTTGCCTGAGACGTCTTTATTTTAAACGACAACTTTGTTTCTAGATTGATCAATGCTACCTCTAATCGCTTTCGTTCCTCGATGGCATTTTTAACAATTTGGTCAAAGACCTTTGCCATACTGGGATTGCTCAATACCTCGGTCACTGCCGCCAACGTAAACTGATTTATTAAAAATGGAACACGAGGCTTCTTCAACAAATTAATCACATTGCCTGCACCCAAAATGTAACCAAGACGAACACCCGCGGCACCCATCGTTTTAGAAAATGTTCGAATAATTATAAAATTGCTAAACTCACTCAACAGTGGAGTGTATGGCTCGTCTGAAAACTCACAATAAGCCTCGTCTGCAACCCAAAATACGTCAGGATACTTTGACAGCAGTGACCGGAATCGAGCTTTCGACAAGACGTTCCCAACCGGATTGTTCGGTGATGCGAAGACCACCATACTACCAGATGGGAGTGTAGGCATAAGAGACTCATCGTATTCCAAATCACTATTTAATGGCCAGACCTCATAAGGAATACCTTCATAATTGCAAAGGAAGGTCTCGCTAATACAACTTTGCCTTGAATACGTTTGCTAAACGTCTGCAAGACCAATGCGATTAAATAATTCGATCCAGGACCCAATAGTAATGATTCCGCTGGGACTGCTAAATGGTCAGCTATTTTTTGCACTAGCTCATCTGCAAATGGCGATGGATAGCGATTCCAATGCATAGACCGAAGGCGTCTCAAAACTAAATCCTTTACGTCATCGGGCCAATCCCAGGGACTTTCATTCTGATCAAGCTTTACCCCAACTACTGGAGCGTCAATATGATAGCCTTTTGACTCCATTAAGCTAGGCATCAAAAACTGTTTCAAAAATTTTTCAGCAGGTTGCAACGGATTTAACATGATTAGCCCTCCAATTCTGGCAGGTTATGAAATTGACGCCGTCTCAACAACTGATGATATAGAATGACACTCACTGAATTGGCGACATTTAAGCTACGCACATCATGATGATACATAGGAATCTTCCAAGCTTGATCAGGATACCGTTCAAAAACCCAGGAGGGTAGCCCTTTTGTTTCCTGGCCAAAAAGAATCATATCCACTTCAATCGGCATTTCAGTAAAGCTCCTCTTTGCCTTGGTGCTAAAAAATGCAAAACGTCCTTGAAATTGGTTCAGTAAACCTTCAAGGTCATCGTGTATCTCCAAGTCTAAAAAAGGCCAATAGTCCAAGCCTGCGCGCCTAAGATTCTTATCGTCCGTTGTAAATCCAAATGGCGTTGTTAAGTGAAGACGGCATTGTGTCGCTGCACACAATCGTCCTATGTTTCCTGCATTCTGCGGAATCTCTGGGCTATACAAACAAACATGTAAATGATGCTGCATCATCTGATTTATTCAATTCCTGACATTTCAATCGTCATTCTGAACGGGTGCAATTTCTTTTTGCCTATGAATAGAAGCCTGAGTATTTAAGCGAACGACCCGGGATATTGAAATCAAATTTACACCAAAATGAATCATAATAGGCGCCCACAAACTTCCCGTGGCAATTGCGGTAGCACCCATGATAAGCCCGCCAATCAAGGCCCAAAACGTCCAAATCCAGGTTTTACCATCTGGATCAATATGGACTAACGCAAACAGCAGTGATGTTAGCCAAAGCCCCAGATATGGCTGAATAGCACCTCGAAAAAGAATCTCCTCGCCGAAAGACGACGCTGCAGCTACTAGAAAAATTTGAAATCGAGTTAACCCTTTAAAAAGCTGAGACATGGTTATTTTTAGCCCGCGATAGGAAGGAAAAAATTCTTCCAGGCACAAATTTCCAAAAATCAAAAAACAAATACCAACAATTGTAAGGCGAATATCGCGAATCCAATCATGACCAAAAATAGCAAACTGCTGGCTTGTCGATTTGTGAAACCACCACATAATTTCAAATCCTACAAATGCCATGGCGGAATAAATCAAAATTGACGATTTTACCAAGTCAAAAGGACTTGGAGACTTAACTTTGGATTTTTCAGTAGACATTGGCGCTACGTCCGTTTTTAATAATTTTAAC
>JAPLFV010000198.1:6408-21738 GCA_026390495.1 Pseudomonadota bacterium
GCAAGCGACCAGAACTATCATATATGTAGACCCGAGCACAGCATGATTATGGCCAAAAGTCATCTAGATGACTTAAATGGCAGTACAAATCAACAAACGCTGCTCCCATTCGCCCTGAACATTATGATTCTCCTAACCCAACTCGTCGATCAAGTCTGATTATAAATTAAGCAAAGGATTGCCGAAGCCGTTCATAGCAATCAGACACTGGCAATCGTATCCATTTAAGATATTCTAGACGCTTCAATTTGAAGTTCATTCATTGAGGAATCATATGCATTCACTTTCCTATGCTATTCAAAAATCTGAACCCGACCAATTTCTAAATTTGATTGAAAAAGACGAACTCTTGATTTGCATATCTCCTAGTGACAAATTGGGAAACGTTTCACAAAAACTTATCAAAACAGAAGCAGCACAGTTTTCTCGTCAAATTCACTACCTCATGGTTCATGCGGGAATACTTTCACACAGCCAGGCAATTTTCTTATGTCCAGAATTCAAAAAAAAGGGGCAAAACCATTTGGAAGAAAGATGGGTATGCCACGAATGGGCTAAAACACTCCAATCAGTTTATAGCCCTCGAAAGCTCGCAATATACCTCGACGAAGGATGCTCAAGTCCTGAATTGGCTCGACTCGAGGATCTGCTAAGCATTTATATGTCGGCTGATTACAATAAATCAAAGTGGAAATCCATTCGTATAGCTTCAAAAGATCCTGACAGCGTGACGCGCGACGATCCGTATTACTCAACTAGATTTGCCTTCCAAATTGCCTATCGCTCATGGATCAATGAAAACCCTGATAGTTTGACGTCGATTGCCATGGGGCAAAGACTAAAAGATTTCGCCCAGAAAAAAAATCTATCCTTTAGAACGCTGGATGAAACTGACCTATTGAAAGAGAACATGAATTTGCTGCTTGCTGTAGGTCAAGGGGCAAAGAAATCGCCTTCGCGTCTACATTTAGTCGAGAGCAATTTAAGACCAGGTGTAAAGCCTCTTGTTCTGGTTGGCAAAGGAATCACGTTTGACTCTGGTGGAATAAATCTAAAACCGCATGAGAGTTTCGTCAATTGTATGAAAAATGACATGGGCGGAGCGGGTTTGTTTGCAAATTTATTTATGGGGCTCATTGAGAGCGGATTTAGCGAACCGGTTGTTTTAGTGATTCCGTGCTGTGAGAATGCCATTGATGCAGATAGCATGAAACCTGGTGTCGTCATTGAGTCAAGATCAGGAAAATCTGTTATTATTGAACACACTGATGCAGAGGGACGACTAATCCTAGCAGATGCCATGCATTATGCGTTTGAAAAATATCAACCCAAACATCTATTGACTGCCGCCACACTCACCACTGCGTCTTTAAGACAATTTGGCAACTATTTCACGCCGGTTCATTTTGCGACTCCTGACTTCGAATCCAGGTTAAGGAACTCATCAAAGTTAATGAGCGAGGAGTTTACTTTTTGGGGAGAGTTTTTGCCGTTTCTACAAGGTAATAAATCAAATGCAGCCGATCTTACAAATATGGGTCGTCTTGCAAGCCATGCATCCATCGGTAGCGGATCTAATGTTGCTGCTCACTTTTTAAAGGAATTTGCTTCCGGCCCGTACACACATCTCGACATTTTTAATACAGTATGGAATTGGACAGGTGACTATCCCGGTGCGCATTATGGTGCAACTGGCAGTGTCTTTAACTCTTTATGGCATTGCCTTAGAACGTCCGAGCCAGCTTAGATAATCGATTACCATTTGACATAATGGACCATCACCTTCAAATAAGGATTGCAGTAAAAATGAATTCATCACCGACCCAAAATCATGAATACTCGCCAAAGGAAATTGAACTCAAATGGCAAAAGTACTGGTTGGAAAAAAAGACATTTAAAACACCAGAGCCAGATAGTAGAAAACCAAAATACTATGCACTTGATATGTTTCCATACCCCTCTGGTGATGGTCTACACGTTGGTCATCCAGAAGGTTATACCGCAACCGATATCACGGCCCGATTTAAACGAATGAAAGGGTTTAATGTTCTACACCCAATGGGATGGGATGCATTCGGATTACCTGCAGAGCAGTATGCCATTCAAACTGGAACTCACCCCAGGGCTACTACCGAAAAAAATATTAAGAGGTTTCGCGAACAGCTGCAAATGTTGGGTTTTAGTTATGACTGGGACGGAGAAGTCGACACAACAGACCCCAATTACTACAAATGGACTCAGTGGATTTTTCTTAAACTTTTTGAGAAGGGCTTAGCCTATCAAAGTTTCGAACCGGTGAATTGGTGCCCAGAGTTAGGTACTGTGCTGGCGAATGAAGAAGTTATTGACGGCAAAAGTGAGCGTGGAGGTTATCCCGTTGAGCGTCGCCCTCTTCGTCAGTGGGTTCTCAAAATTACAGAATATGCCGATCGATTGATTGACGATTTAGCCCTAGTCGATTGGCCAGAATCTATTAAAGATATGCAAAGACATTGGATCGGAAAAAGTGAGGGGGCGAAGGTAAAGTTCGTTGTCGATAAATTTCCAACGAAATCATTCGACGTCTTTACTACACGACCCGATACATTGTTTGGAGCGACTTTTTGTGTGCTAGCTCCGGAGCATCCCTTAGTCAATGAGATTACGTCCTCTGATCAAAAGGCGAGTGTAGAAAAATACGTTGATTGGGCAAAACATAGAAGTGATCTCGATCGAACATCTCAAACAAAAGATAAGTCTGGCGTATTTACTGGTGCCTACGCTGTAAACCCCGCTAACAATAAAAAAGTACCTATCTGGATTGCGGATTATGTCCTGATCAGCTACGGCCTAGGCGCCATCATGGCAGTTCCAGCACACGATGAGAGAGATCATGAGTTTGCCAAAAAATACAATTTGGACATCGTGAGAGTTTTAACCGGAGGTGCTGAGGACATCCAGACTGAAGCCCATACAGGTGATGGCCAACTCGTAAATTCAGAATTTCTAAATGGAAAGAATAAGGCCGACGCCATTTCGTCCATGTGTGACTGGTTAACTAAAAATAAGTTTGGAGAGCGCAAAATAACTTATAAACTTCGCGATTGGCTATTCAGCAGGCAAAGATACTGGGGTGAGCCGTTCCCAATTCTCCACAAAGATGACGGATCAGTCGTAGCAGTCGACGTTTCAGAGCTTCCCATTAAATTGCCTGAGCTTGATGATTTCAAGCCCACCGGAACTCCTGATTCACCTTTAACAAAATCCAAGGATTGGCTTCAGGTCACAAAAAGCGGTGTAACGTACAAACGCGAAACGAATACCATGCCTCAGTGGGCTGGTTCATGCTGGTACTATTTAAGGTTTATTGATCCTCGCAACAACGTCGAAGCATTTTCGAAGCAAAAAGAAAATTATTGGATGCCCGTAGATCTTTATGTTGGAGGAGCGGAGCATGCGGTACTTCATTTACTGTATGCGCGTTTTTGGCACAAAGTTCTTTTTGATTGCGGAATCGTTCACACGAAAGAACCCTTTCATAAGTTAGTTAATCAAGGAATGATTTTGGGAGAAAACGGCGAAAAGATGTCAAAATCTCGCGGTAATGTCGTGAACCCTGATGACGTCGTCAAAGAGTTTGGCGCTGATTCCTTGCGTCTGTACGAAATGTTTATGGGTCCATTGACTGCGACCAAGCCCTGGCAAACGGCAGGAATTGTTGGGTGCCACCGCTTTCTGTCTAGAGTATGGCGTTTAATCGTCACTGATTCAGGTCAGCTGAAAACGCAATCAATGGAACAAAATATTGACCTTAAAAAATCTCTGCACAAAACAATCAAAAAAGTGACAGATGATATCGAAAGCATGAGTTACAACACGGCAATTTCGGCCATGATGGAATTTACCAATATTTGCTACAAAGAGCCTGCTGTTCCAACGAGCGTCGCAAATACTTTGGTCTTACTTCTCGCACCTTTTGCCCCACACATTGCTGAAGAGCTATGGTCACGATTGGGGCACGGAGGGTCACTTGCTTATGAAGCTTGGCCTACATTTGAGACTGCTTTAACAGTTGACGACAACATGACCATATCGATACAAGTAAATGGCAAGCTTCGGGGAACACTTGAAGTGTCCAAGGATGCAACCCAACCAGAAATCCTGGAACTTGCAAGAGCACTAGAGACTGTTCAAAGAAACGTCGAAGGAAAAACCATTCGTAAAGAAATTTACGTCCCTGGTAAAATTGTCAATTTTGTGGTGAGTTGATTGGATAGATTTAAATATGCGGACGAACACAATGGAGTGTTTGTAAACGTGCTAGATTCTGGAACGAACTAAAAATTTGAGGTGAATTATGGGTGCACAATGGAAAATGGCTGGAAAGCAGGACGCTGCAGCAAAACGTGGATTGATGTTCGGCAAACTAGCCAAAGAGATTGCAGTCGCTGCAAGACTCGGTGACCCTAATCCCGAACATAATGCTCGCTTACGCGCCGCCATTGAATCTGCCCGTAAAGCTTCTATGCCTCGAGATACTGTAGAACGCGCGATCAAGAAAGGTGCGGGACTTTTGAATGAAACCGTGAACTATGAGACGGTGGTGTACGAAGGATTTACGCCGCATAAAATTCCAGTCATTGTAGAATGCTTAACAGACAACAAAAATAGAACTGCTGGTGACGTCCGAGTCTTGTTTCGAAAAGGTCAGCTTGGAAGTATAGGCGCCGTTGGGTGGATGTTCGATAGACTGGGAATGATTGAAGCAACTGCAAAGGGCGAGGGACTTGACATTGAAAGTGCGGCAATTGAAGCTGGTGCACAAGATGTGGAAACGTTAGAAGGTGAAGATGTTGAAGGTGGTCATACAGGCGCATCTTTTTTTACAGATCCCTCAGACCTAGATACAGTCAACAAAGCATTGACTAAGATGGGATGGGCGATATCTAAATCGGAGTTAACCTATCGAGCAAAAGAATTTCCTGCTTTAACTACTGATCAGCGGAAGGAAGTCAGTGAGTTTCTGAGTGACATCGATGACAATGACGATGTTCACAGAGTTTATGCTGGAATAAAATAGCGCTTCACTATCGTAGCTTCTGAAACTGCACATATATTGGATTCTTAGAAATGCCTCACCCTCCGGGGAATTTTGGATTCTTCGCTTCGCTCAGAATGACGGCAAACTGACACACAAATGTTGCAAGCAGCGTCATTCTGAGAGAGACGGCAAACTGACACACAAATGTTGCAAGCACCGTCATTCTGAGCGAAGCGAAGAATCCCTGAGTGGCTAAGGGGATTGGATTTTTAACTCTTGGGTTGAATCTTAATTGTTCTATCGCCTTTGGCTGTTTTTAAGTGAATAAATATTGGCGCGGAGCCGTTTGGCGTTGGTTTTATCTCAAAGTAACTCGAGTTTACTTTTGTCGCTGCAATTGTATTACCACATCCTTTAGCTGCTTCTGCAGACTCTCCAACGCAGGCACTCAAAGTCGCAAGACTTAAGTCACTTGCTGAAGCATAGACAATTGGAGAATTTCGGTCACCATCAACGGCAGCAAATAGAGAGAATGAGTTATTACCATCAGTTTGGGGAGTTTGATCCGAGGTTCCGTTATAGTTACAAGGAAACTCTTCTTTTTTTCCCCACTTGGACTGATCTAGAGAAAATTTGACCTGCGGCGGACAGTACTTCGAATCGTTACCAGATAATCCACAGATATAACCGCCAACTTTTGCAGCACTCTCTTTCAGAAATGCCTGATTCCCAGTGCTCGTTAAATTAGTATGTAAGCTAACTTTTGAAGATCCTGTAATGCCCATTCTGGACGCCACGCCAGAAATCTTGCATCCCAAAAAGAGCGGTCCGCCAGAATCACCAGGTGAAACAGCTACTCCTGTAAATGTGCCTCGACCTGACGACACTATATCATTTTGTGAGGCAGCCTTGATCTGAGAAACAGAAGTATAGCCAAAGCGTTTTGAGCCTTTGCCTTGCTCTGTCATATTTCCTTCACTGTATCCCAAAAGCAAAACCTGATCCCCAACCTTTGGGCCTTCAGTGGCAATCTCAAAATAGCTTTTAAAAGTACCCTCTGGAAAAACAACAAAGGCGACGTCGTAACCCAATTCTGAATCTTCAGAATCAGCAGGATATCTCGGATGCAAATAGATTTTATTTGAACAAACCTTCTTGTAGACGGAGTTACTAACGCAATATTCTTTTCCAGAAATTGCAAAATAACCATCAACATTTCGCCCGGAGCTATAAACACAATGGGCGGCTGTCATCGCTGTATTGGTACTGACTGCAGTTCCTGTACAACCACCACCTGAACTCGCCCCAGGAGTTTTCGTCATCGTACTAAAAGTGCCGTCAACTTTATTCGCAGTACTCTCTTCAATGTAAACGCCGTTGTCGATTTTTACGCGACTATGGTTTTCTGACGGACTGCAGGAAACCATCAAAGCAATGGCCATTGAATGTGCTGCCATTGGCATTAAATTGTAAACTTGCAGAGTAAATTTCATAAGTTTTAGTTCCTCCAGAATACCAACCAGATCGGCATTTGTAGGTTGATTCTTGAGTAAAAATTAAAGATACTGATTTATCCAAATCATATTGAGGATTTAAAGATGTATTTGTGGTTTAAATGGATTCATATTTTAGCGGTCATTAGCTGGATGTGTGGCATCCTCTACCTATACCGACTCTTAATAAATCATCGAGAGCGGGGTACTTCGAGTCCCGATAACCATGAATTACTCAAAGGAATGGAATACCGGCTCTATAGATATATCACTAGGCCTGCAATGTTGGTTTCAATTGCAGCAGGATCGGGAATGATCTGGTTGAATCCCGAGATGCTCAATACTGGTTGGTTACAGGTAAAACTCTTAGCAGTCGTATTGCTCATTGTCTCAACTCTATACGCATCTCATTTAAATCAGGTTGCTGCAGTGAACCCAACCGATCTTCCTTCAAGCAAAAATCTCAGATGGGCAAACGAAGGTCCGACGATCCTGATGATGATTATAGTTTGGATGGTTGTTTTCAAGTCCTTTTAAACATCAAAAAAATTCGTAACCATTCAGCGATCGACACTGCGTGCAGCGAGAAGATCCAATGAGAACAAGGCATTCACGAGAACTGAAGCACAGCATGCCATTGTATGTGAGCATCGGATCGGAGTGAATAACGCAGCTATCATTGGCGATTTCCGCTGCCTTTCAAACATGCTGAATAGTTACAAAAATTCCTCGGAAGCCGAATGCTATAAGGATCGCAAGACGGCGCGAATCGGACTTCCGTCAAAACCTTCTAGTTTCAATGGCAAGCCGATAAACTCGTAGAATCCATCTTTGACCTCTGTCAAAACTAAGCCTTCAATATTCGCAATCTTGTAAACCTCTAAAGACTTGTGCGCAGATAGTGTCTTACTATCAAATGGATCAATAGACTGAGTATCAATTCCAATCAATTTCACCTTATGAAGTCCCAACAACTCAATCGTTTCCGGAGCAATGCTTGTAAAATCAGTATTAAACACCGACGAGTCTGTCTGTGAAAGCGTGCGAAAAAGAATTCTCTCAATCTTACTCAAATCCAATTCATTCAAATGACCAGGGTTAATTGAACTCACTCCGACTACAGAATGCACATAACAGGGCCCCAAGTAAGAATTCAAATCAACTTTATCGATTGTGTTTCCTTGTTTGCTGTAGTGGCGGGGTGCATCGGCGTGCGCTCCCAAATGCACAGTTGACGTCAAAGATGACAGATCCAAATGACTATCCTTAAGTATGTCACACAAAACATGTCGCGACAGAGGAGTATCACCCGGCCATACCGCTGTATCTGAGGATAGCAATGGTGAAATATCAATAATCAAAATTCAGACTCCTTAACACTATCATACGAAATCGAAGACCTACTTTAAGTCATCTTTGGCGACAACATCTTGAAAAAACAATTGGCGCTTCGACTTTCCGCGTTTAATCCATTCATCTGCTAAAACGTTATAAGGAGCCTCAAAAGGAACTTCATATTTCTTTAGAAAACTAACAATTTCTGATACCTTAAATCCATTCAATTGAAGCTCTGATCGATTCAAATAAATTTGACTTGAAGTCAGCGATAAAATTGAGGGAATCTTGTTGTCTAGCCGATCAAACTTCTCATTGAGATCCTTTATCAGCTTTTGCCGACTAAACCGAGTAGCTCCACTGACTTCGGGTAGCGGTGCTGCTCCGTGATCAGCTGTCAAAATCGCAATAAAATCCCCATTTGTAACAGTTTGCAGAGCATTGAAAATCTTTTCGGAAACTTGATCCGTCATCGCTAAAACTTCTCGGCATTCTTCAGATTCAAATCCAAATCGATGTCCACATGCGTCGGTGGCTTTTGTGTTTATGTAGACAAGATCTGTAACATCATCAGTTCCTATACCGAGCTCCTTAATAACACCCAACGCCAGGTCACCTTCCCATTCTGTTGCTGCCGGAGATGTCTTTACCATCGAATAATCCACAGATCCTTTGTCGTCGAGAAAACTATGCCCTTTCCATACGCCAGAGGTTGAGCGCAAAAATTTATCCAAATAAGGTTTTACACTATTATTTTGTAAAAATTTAGGAAGGGAATAAATTTTTTCGTTCGTCGTATAAACATCTTCGCCAGTTCCCTCTCCGTTTTCGTCAATCCAAACAGCATGGGATTTGAACCCTTTGCCAAACATGGCTCCATGTCCAGCCATACCTATGGCAGCCCTGGGAGCATATACTTGCGAATATACAATTCCCTTGCCTTCTGTTGCCTGCAACAATATGTCACCCAAAGTGGGAGTAAACAAGAAACTTGGATTACCAATGAGGTTCTCTTTCTTGTCGTTACTAATCGCAATATTAAATGCTTTTAGCTGACGCCACAAACCAGTGTGAAAAAAATCGTTACCAGAAACTCCGTGTTCCGGTGGCCATGCACCCGTCCCAACGGCGGTATGGCCAACACTCGTTTCAACGTCAACATGGGATACTTTTGCCATCGCAAAATTCGCACCTGTTTTTAGAAAATTCTCATAAAATCTTGCGACTCCTGGATGAGCCTCTAAATACTGATGACCCATTTGATCCTGTACAAAGACAACAATGGCCTTCGGCATCTTTCTTGAAACACTAACCTGATTTGTACGAATTGCTTCCTTTAAAACTCTTCCAGTTTTTTTCGCTGGCGAAGGCAAACCTAAGAGATGGGCCAATGTTGGTGTAATATCCTGCTGAGTAGCATGGCCATGATATTGCCCTGGCTTGATCCATTCGGACTTACCGTCTTTAAACACTAAAGGAATCGACAAATCATATCCCCAAGCAAAACCATGCATGGTAATTGGATGCGGAGGAATCTTTGCCCCGTTTACCGAACTTGGATATAAATCTCCTTGCTTAAAGTCTTTGTCTTCCAGAAAAAAATTACCCTTCTTCGGCAACAGAAAAATATCTCCACTAAATGCACCAGCAGAGTTTTTCCAAACTTGTCGATAATCCGAGTCTGGTTTTTGAGTCTTAGCGAACCTCAACTCACCCCCTTTTTTACTTTCAACATTCCTCGCCGAACTCGCTTCAGAAATGCCGAACATTATTGTGACAAAGAAAAAAGGAGCCCAAAAATTTAATATGCTCGTGTTCATAATATCCACCCCAATTGTTCATTGTCTCTATCGAATCAAATCTTAACTTCATCTGGATCCAATATCTCACCGCTTTTAATCATGCCCAAAACCAACTTTGCAATCTGACTTTGAGCTTGCTCAACATCAGATTTTCGCGCTTGCGGTGCAGTCCGTAACAAATCTTTGGTATTTTCGGCTCGTCTTTCACTCATTGCGCAAAAAACTTTTTCTTTAAACTCTTCCGAACAAATCCTCAAGGCAAGCAACAAGTCTTTTTCAGGTATTTTTTGAATTATTTTTTGCATTTCTTGAGATGAAAATCGGCCCAAAGAGGCAAACGTAAAAAGTCGTTCACTTAAAATCTGGCTTAGCTCAGGATTTCGCAATTTTAAGTCTTCCAATACGATTTCTCGTTGCGCAGGCCCAAGGTTTGATATCAATTGAGCCGTGTATTCCACTCCGCCAACCTGACTGTTTTCCGACAACTTTTGGGATTCGATAGTCTCCAACAAGGATCTCAAAGCAGTTTCAAGAGATGACTCATGTACCGAGTTCATCAAAGATAATTTCATCAATATTTCTGCTCTCTCTTCATTTTTGAAAAGCTTTAAAATTGCAGCACTTCTGGCCGCAGGAAAACTTCCAAGTATACTTGCGATGATCGAAGGAACCTCTGGAGACAAAGCTTTATAGATCACTTGAGGCGAGTGCCGCAAAATTCCTTCAACGATATCATCCTTACTATTTTGCATTCTACTCCCTAGCAACTCTTGCTACTCGGAACATAGCTATCATCATCACTGAGAACATTAATGTTGCCCCCCATTCACTCAAAGAGAACGCCGGAAAAATACCACTAAAATCCCAGCCGGTGCCTGACATTGCAAGGAGGGCCAATAAGATTCCGGCAATAGATCCCCCTGCAATCAATCCGCTTGAAAAAAGAATTCCAGGGCCTGCCTCGGAATCCAATGTGGAGGCTTTTCCTTTGCGATTCAGCATATCCACAAGTCCTCGCACTAATCCCCCAAAAAAAATCGGCGCAGACGTGGACATTGGCAAATAGACCCCCACTGCAAAAGGCAGGGACGCGATGCCACAGAGTTCCATAAAAATAGCAATGGATGCGCCTAACAAGACTAATGTCCAAGGCAATTTCTGAGTCAATATACCATCTATGATTAAACTCATGAGTCGGGCTTTGGGAGCTTCAAATTTCTGTACCGTAGTCCCGTCGTCTCTTTCTTTCAAAGATCCATTTATGCCAGGATCGACAAAATATGAAACCGCACCAGTGGTTGGATGGACCAAATATTTTCCTGGAACTAAGGCTCCCATTGCCGGAGGGTTTAAAGAAGAATCTTCTCTGATTCTGAGAATTTTATAAATCTGGGTATCATCTTTGTGCGCAGGGTCTCTCACAGCGGACGACTCAGTTAACTTTTCTAAATCTCCAACAATTCCCATCGGAACTTTATTTGTATAGACCGTGCTTGCATCGTTCAAAATATTTAACGTATACCCAATGACCAAGGAAGAGGTAATCGCACCTGCAAGAAGTCCCAATTGCTGGTATCGTGGTGTCGCCCCTAAAAGAAATCCCGTCTTCAAGTCTTGCGAAGTCGTACCAGCATTTGACGCAGCAACACAAACAATTGCGGCAACACTCAATGCTGTTACCCTGAACTCCAAGCCTGTCCATCCTAAAAGTAAAAAAATCAAACTCGTAAACAGAAGGGTTGCCACCGTCATTCCAGAGATGGGATTACTAGAGGATCCAATTTCACCGGTCAGTCGAGAGCTTACCGTCACAAACAAAAAGCCAAACATGACAATCATGACTGCGCCCAGTAAATTCATATGAAAGCCAGGAATCAAACTTATCGCAGTCACAATTAGCAAGGAACCTATCACCACAATTGACATCGGCAAATCCCGACTTGTACGAATTTGTTCGGATTCTTCCAGAGATTTTGCGCCGGATTTTTGTTTACGCGATTTAGCCGACTGTTGAACGCTAACAAAACCCGATTTGGCGCCTTTTATAATCATCGGCATGCTGCGCACCAGAGCAATGATACCTCCTGTGGTAACAGCACCTGCGCCGATATAGAGTATATAGGCGCCCCATATTTCATGAATCGACATTTCAGATATCAATTTTTTACCTGGAAATAGAGGCGAAGACCAACCTGCACCAAAAAAACTAATCATAGGAATAAGAACCCAGCTCGATAAAATAGCACCAGCAATCATGATACAGCCATTCTTTGGACCAATTATGTAACCGACTCCCAACATTTCAGGTGAGACCTCGGCGCCTACACTGGCTCCTTTGAAAGACGCAAATTTATGTCCAACTTCCTCTTTCCATAATTTTAGCCCTGCATTCGAAACCTTATAGACCAGCCCAGCAAAGAACCCGCCAAACACTGTTTTTGCAGTTGATCCACCTTTCTCGCCTGCAATCAAAACTTCAGCACAGGCCGTCCCCTCTGGGTAGGGAAGATTTCCATGCTCATCCTCAATCAGAGCCTTTCGAAGGGGTATCATCATTAAAACACCAAGCACCGATCCCAAAACCGCAGCAGATGCGACACGAAAAAAATCCATGTCGTAGCCTAGAATCAATAATGCTGGCATTGTGACCGATATTCCAAATGCGATACTCTCACCAGCAGACCCAGTCGTTTGAACCATATTATTTTCTAAAATTGTGGCATTTCTAAAACCGGTCATGCGGCTGAAGGCCTTAAAAAGCGTGATCGACATGACAGCAATAGGAACAGATGCGCTAACAGTCATACCAACTTTTAGGCCCAGGTATAGGGACGAGGCACCAAAAAGAATTCCAAGTACAACACCCAGTAATACCGGGCCTACACCAAATTCAGGCATTATGGTTCGCGCTGATACAAATGGTTTATGTTCTAGGGTACTCACGCTTCGATTACCTCTCTTAAAGAAATTGTTTACTACCTTGAAAGCTAAACGCGAATTAAATTATCACTTTAATAAAAATTGCTTGAATCAATCTAGATTTCGACAAACGCCTTGTGTAACGCTTGACAAGCACTTTCCGCATGTTTTGCATCAATCACACAGGAGATTTTTATCTCAGAGGTCGAAATCATTCGAATGTCTATACCTGAATGACTCAAAGTCTCAAACGTTGTAGCGGCAACTCCAGGATGACTCCTCATCCCTACGCCTACAACGCTTACCTTGGCACAATCTTCTTCAGTACTAACTTGTAAAGTATTCCCGGATTGACTAGGTCCAGCTATATGATCACTCCAAAATCGTTGGGCGGCATGAATCGCTTTTTTACATTCACCTTTACTCGTCGTAAATCCAAGATGCATAGTTTTGCTACCTGGTTCAGGCATGTTATGAACAATGATATCGACATTAACACCCGATTCTGCGATGGCGGCAAACAGACCGGATACAATTTTCGTATCAAACGGCAAATTCAAAAACGAAATTTTTGCGACATCGCGATCAAGGGTTACTCCACTAACGGTCGGCGCTTCCAAATTTTCTCGATTGGCGAGATTCATAACCCGAGTTCTCCGATGATGATTGGGTGTAAAGGTATTTCGAACTACAATAGGCATTTGAAACTTCGCACCAAGCTCAACACATCTTGGGTGAAGAACCTTACTTCCGAGACTCGCCATTTCAAGTGCAACCTCGAAATCCATGTCTTCAATCAACTTAGATTGTTTTACGATTCGAGGATCACATGAAAAGACACCGTCTACATCAGTGTTGATCTCGCAAAATCCAGCCTGGACCGCTATTGCTAAAGCTACCGCACTCGTATCACTACCTCCACGGCCTAAAGTCGTAATTTCCAATGACTCTGTGACCCCTTGAAAACCAGCCACGACGGGAACGACTCCCCGACTCCAGCAATCCTGAATTTTTTCTGTATTGATACTCTTGATTCTAGCTTTACTATGAAAATCATCCGTAAGAATTCCCAATTGATGAGAAAGAAAAGGCTCGGACGAAATACCTTCGGCGGACAATGCGGCAGCCATTAATGCCACAGAGACCTGCTCGCCACTTGCCACAGCCATGTCATAGGCCTTTGCTGGTGGATTGGCATTCACTTCATGAACCAAAGCGACGAGCTTGTTCGTTTCGCCAGTCATAGCGCTTACGACAATTGCCATTCTAGTCCATCCATCTTTATACTGTTCGGCAATGCGCTTTGCGACGTCCTTTATACGGGACGTGGTTCCAACAGATGTACCGCCGTACTTCTGAACAATGGGAGTGTCTTTTGTCATTTCCTGATACATAATGCCCAGAGAATAGCGATCCCAATGGGATGGTGCAAGGCAAAAACAAGACGATCTTAACATTTGCAGGGAACTAAACAATGGAGCTAGAAATTATCGACTCCATCAGCAGATTGGTTTCTCAATCCTCCAAAGGGGATGTTCATCCTGTCGGCATAGGGGATGACGCGGCCATAGTAAGAATCCGCAATCAAACAGTATTAATGGCCTCAGATATGCTTCTTGACGGAGTTCATTTTAATGTCAAATCAACGCCGCCGTACCTTATCGGGCGAAAAGCTTTAGCAGTGAACTTAAGCGATATTGCGGCCATGGCAGGCACTCCTGTGGCCTGTACGGTAAGCCTCGCCATCCAAAGAGGCTTATCCTCGTACTGGATCCTTGAAGTAATGAAAGGGATTAAGGATTTGGCCGATCAATTTGAAGTTGCTGTTGTGGGGGGCGACACAAACTATTGGGACGGACCGTTTTCCTTGAATGTTAGTATTGTTGGAAACGAGCACCCAAAGGGAAGTGTTCTTCGATCTGGCGCATCAGCTGATGATAGAATTTTTGTTACGGGCCCACTCGGTGGCTCAATTTCTGGTAAACAGTTTACCTTTACTCCGAGAGTTAAAGAAGCACAATGGTTGCGCGACCACTTTGATATCACATCTATGATCGATATAAGCGATGGACTTTCTACGGACCTACGCCATATTTTGAAATCCAGTGGTGTAGGTGCAAAGCTTTTCAGAGACCGAATTCCTCGAAATCAAACCTCAACTTTGAACGAAGCATCGGGTTTACATGATCGTCAACCAAGACTTTGTACAATTGATGAGGCTCTAACGGACGGCGAAGATTTTGAACTATGTTTTACACTTAGGCCCGATGATGCTGTAAAAATCTTTGATTTTGCACCAAGGCATCAAGTTCAAATTTTTGAGATTGGTAGTGTTACCAGCTCTGTTGCATCTTTGATGTTTGACGATGGTACTGCCATCGAGTCTAGAGGATACCAGCATAGGTAATTTTATGACAAAGTCCTTTGACATCATACTGACCCAACCAGCAAGAGCAAGCTATTCCAACATTTTTCGATGTTTTGAAGACGTCGAACTCATGAAGCAGTGGGTCGATGGATTAGTCGATTTTCATATCATCCAATCTAGCGATATCAACCAGACTAAAAGGCGGTTTCATCAGATTAGCAAATTCTGTGGACGAAAAGTCGAATATAAAGGCAAAGTTGAATTATGGAATCCGCCATCTCAAATTACCTTATTTGTTGAAGATTTGAATTTCACTTTTGAAATGTACTTTCAAATTCTTTCAGACAATGATCGTACTCGAATTGAATTCAAAGGAAACCTTCAATGTCACCA
>JAPLFV010000182.1 GCA_026390495.1 Pseudomonadota bacterium
GTTCGATTCCTCTTATTATCAATCGTCCCCAGAGTGTGCAGGCCTTAAACATGAGCGGTGGCGAAGGCAACAAGATACTGATTGTAGCTCAAAAAGAAGGGTTTGATCAAAAATCGATAACGCCGAGTCAAATTTACAAGTACGGAACGTTAGCCGAGATAGAGAAAATTCAAGGCAATAGTGAGAGTGGTTTTCAAGTTGTAGTCCATGGTCTAAATCGAATCAAACTGATTGACTCTTCAGTTATCGATGGTGCGTTATTCAGCACTTACGAATTGGCAGATGACATCGTAGATTGCGATGCCGATGTCAAAGCGGTACTTGCGTCCAGTATCAAAGATATGGGGATGCAAATTCTTAGTATGATTCCTGCCGATACTAAGCCATTAGAGCAAATGCTAGAAGCATTGGACGACCTAAATGTTCTGATACCAATGTGTATGGAGAATTTGGACATTGAGGTGTCGAAGAAACAAGAAGTTTTGGAGACTTTGGGGGTTAAAGCTCGAGCACTCATGACATTGGAGTTGATGGCGGGACAAAAACAGCAATTGGAAGTTCAAGTGGATATTGGACGCCGTATAAACAAGAAGATGGGCAAGCAGCAACGGGAAGCGATACTTCGACAGCAGCTTGCTGCGATACAGTCTGAGCTAGGAGGTGATTCCAAAAATGATTCAGATGAGGACGGTGGATACGTCAAGAAAATTGAAGATGCAAAAATGCCTGAGAATGTTACCAAAATTGCCTTGGATGAGGCACGTCGTTTGGAGTCGATTGGAACTCAGTCACCTGAATCGCATTTGATTCGAAACTATCTGGATTTGCTTTTGGCGTTGCCATGGAATGTTGAGACCACAGATAATTTAGATATTAATACCGCTAAGGAGATTCTCACGAATGATCATTTTGGACTGGAAAAGGTAAAAACCAGAATTATCCAACATCTTGCCGTGATGAAGCTGAGAAAGGGAAAAAAAGGCAATATTTTGCTTTTGGTTGGCCCTCCAGGTGTAGGAAAGACGAGCTTGGGTGAAAGCATTGCTAGAACCTTAAATCGAAAGTTTGTTCGAGTTTCACTCGGAGGAGTTCGTGACGATGCTGAGATTCGAGGTCATCGAAAAACTTATGTTGGAGCAATGCCAGGTCGAGTGATCCAGGGTCTAAAGCGTTCTGGAGTCAAAAATCCGGTGTTTTTGTTAGATGAGATAGATAAAATGGGGCGAGGCTATGGTGGAGATCCAGCAGCGGCGCTTTTAGAGGTGCTCGATCCAGAGCAAAATAGTACCTTTTCGGATCATTATCTAGACGTGCCTTTTGATTTAAGTAGTGTTTTCTTTATTGCAACCGCAAATAGCTTGGAAGGAATTCCTGGTCCACTTTTGGATCGTATGGAGGTCATTGAACTTTCCGGATATACAACCGCAGAAAAGCTGCATATTGCAAAAAGGCATATTTTCCCTAAACAAATTTTAGACCATGGACTTGCGGACGCAAATGTTACTTTGACAGATTCTGCTCTTTTGAAAGTCATTCTTGGGCATACTCGAGAAGCAGGTGTTCGGGATTTGCAACGTAAGATTCAGATGATTTGCCGCTGGGCCGCTGAAAGAATATTGTCTGAAGTTAAAGTTGGCGAGCAAAAATTAGAGCAGAAGAATGACGGATTGCAAATTGATAGTGCCCATATATCGGAGATTATGGGGCACGAGCGCTTTCAACATGATGTTGCAGAATCTTCAGTCGTACCTGGTGTCGTTACTGGTCTGGCATGGACGCCAATGGGTGGAGATATCTTGTTTATAGAAGCCTCGCAAATGCAAGGCTCTGGTCGATTGACGTTAACTGGCCAGCTTGGGGACGTCATGAAGGAGTCGGCTCAGATTGCCTTGAGTCTGGTGAGAAGTCACCTTGGGCCTTTTTTGAAGAATCACGATTTTGAGAAGAGAGATATCCATATTCATGTTCCTTCTGGATCGGTTCCTAAGGACGGCCCAAGTGCAGGTGCGGCCATATTGACAACCTTGGCCTCCCTTTTGACAGGTATACGCGTGAATTCAAAAATTGCCATGACCGGTGAAATCACGCTTCGTGGCGCAGTGACACCTGTTGGTGGAATCAAAGAAAAAGTTTTGGCCGCGCACCGAGCTGGTATTGAGCATGTGATTTTACCGAAAAAGAACGAACCGGATCTCAAGGATGTTCCCTCTGATATTCGAGATCAAATGCGCATTAGTTTTGTTGAGAATGTGAATGAATTGATAGAGCTGGTGTTGGGCATGCATGATTTGTTTGCCCCGCTAGCATTGCCAGCGGGACTGATAGATCATCCTGAATCACTGTCTCGAGAGAACAAGCCTTCGATCTTGGCGTGTTAAAGTCAAGTGACTGGTAAAATTCCTTTAAGACGGGCCCTGTGACCTCCTGGAGGAATATTTTGCTGAGTTAAAGATTGCGACGATGTGCTCTGGCATTTCAAATTTGCAAGAGTAACTAATTTGTCAGAGACATCTTTGCAAATGACCTATGAAAAGATATCAAGACTGGCGCGAATCAAGGCTGAATACAGAGGATTCTTCACTTCGTTCAGAATGACGGAAGAACTGGTCAAGATGAGCTGTTCTAAAAAAATCCTTCATGTTGAGCGATGTGAAACATCTTTATTCCATATGAGTTCCTTGTTTTAGCTGCAACGCAAGACGAATGGAACAATTATCTATTGGGATTGAAGAAGACGAATGGCCGGTTGCTCCCGCATCTCCCTCATCTCCCTCATCTCCCTCATCGGTTCGGCAGAGGCTGAACCCATAAGAGTAAAATGGCGTTATTGGCAGCCACCTTAAAGAATGATCCCAGTACTTATGATGCCCAAGTTCAATCACAGTCCCTGCAAGGAGGACACGTATCTTTGCTCTGGTCCATTGCAGCTTCAAATATTTCGGAGGCCAAGAAGCGTCTAGAACCTCATCTGGTCTCAAATGTGTCAATTAATATTGAAGACTGTACCATGATCTCTATTATTGGATGCGGATTTTGGCAGAACCCAGAGTTTGCAAAAGACATCTCCAAAATCATCACTGGCCACCTGTTTTTTGAAGTTAAAGACGATATTGCCACGATCGTTCTCCAACCCTCCAAAGGCCTCGATTCCATAAAGAAAGTAATATCTGATCTTAACTCCAGACTTATGGAAGAAAAACTTTAGGAATTTTTCGATATTTTTTTTTAATTCGCATTTAAATCCTGCCAGCCCCAAGTTTTATTATGGATTTACATTTCAGTATAAATGGCAGTCTCAAAGTCTCATCAAAGGACATCGTTGGAGGTTTCTGTCGGCTGTTACTTGGAATCTTTCAATTTAATGGTGAAACTTACCCGCCTTTGATACCCATTGCCCAAACTATCACCGCTAGTTACCTCTCCAATTGGCCTGGAATTGGAATGTCCGGCAATAACCATACTATCCAGAGGCATCCCTAGTTTATTCATATAAC
>JAPLFV010000255.1 GCA_026390495.1 Pseudomonadota bacterium
GCTGGAAACAATTTTTGAGGAGTGATTTGGAATGCCAAAATTAAACGTGAGCAAAGCTAGTAAGCATCAAGTTAAAGCTGGCAAAACAACAGATCATTCCAAAGTTAAATCTAAAGTTGTTTTAGCTGACATCGGGAAAGCGAAACTTTCTCCAACCTCATCATCCAAGAATACTTCGGTTGGAAAGGGATCCGTCATGCCAAAGAGAATCGTGAGTAAATCATCATCGTCCACTATCAAAAAGAATTCAGGCCAATCACAGTCTTCGAATAAAAAGGTATTAGTGGTAAGGAAGGATCAACCGACCTTAGCTGCAAAAAAGGTCCCTGCAAAAAAGACTGATTCGAAAACATCTTCCTCAAAAAAGCCAGTTGTACAGCAATCAAAGGGAGCGTCAAAACCGATCGTTAAACCCGTTGCAAAATCACAGGTTCAGACCAAAGTGCAAAATAAAAATGTGGCGCCAGAAGCTTCTAAATCAATGAAAGCTCCCATGCCGACGCCTGCAAAAGCAAAGCAAGATGTTGCTAATATCTCGCCCAAAAATGAGAAAAAGCCACAGACGCATATTCTTGTTAAGGCACCAGTGCCAGGATCTGAGAACACTGATGGGCAGAAAGTTCAAGGAAAGCGAGGTCGTCCTGCAAAAATTCATTCTGCTGAAGATAGTGATGCGAAAATTACAGGCGCAAAGAGTGCTGTGGGAGCGGGATCAGCAAAGCCGGCTGGAATGGAGCTCCATAAAATTATTGATGGACTGATTAAACTTGCCAAAAAAGCAGGAATGATTTCATTCAAAGATATTGAATCAGCCTTTCCTAAAGGGGCTGTAAATCCTGATATTCTTGATGATGTTATCGTTGCACTTGGTGATCGTGGAATTGAATTGAGCGATGCACGTGGAGTTGTTCGTAAAGGCGCAGCGTCGGATGACGATATGGTTGCCGGCATAGATGAAGATGTCGAGATTGGAGGAGAAGGCGATGCAGTTGAACTAGACGGCGAAGAAGGTGCAGCAGCCCCAGAACGCGTTGAAGTGGAAGCAGCAGAAACGGCGCTTGGAAAATCTAATGATCCTGTCCGAATATATTTACGAAAAATGGGAAGCGTTGCTCTTTTGTCTCGTGAAGGCGAAGTCGTTATCGCAAAAAAAATTGAGAACGAAGAAAATAGAATTCTGGAAAGACTTTTGAATATTCCTTTGGGGATGGATGCCGTGATCGGCTGTGCTAAGGGATTTGTTTCTGGTGAAATCAGAATGAAGGGCTTCATTAAAGGATTTGACGATGATGAAGCTTCTAATAATGAGCAAGAGCACATGGACAAGGTCCGTGAGCAGACCGTTGAGTTCTTAAAGATTTATGATGAGTTTGATGGAGCACACAAGAAATCTGCAGGAAATCAAAAAATGCAGGCTAAGGCTGATGCTGCCAAAGCAAGAATGTTCCAAGCGCTAAAGGACTTAAATATCAATCGAAAGATTCTGTCTGGTGCAATAAATCAAATGGCTCATTTTGCAAATGCATTGCGTGAAGCAAGCCAGGATATGGAATATTATTCAAGAAGACTTCAAACAAATGTTGAAACCCTAGCGAATCATATCAAGACATCTAGCGGCAAACCGTTTGGTTCTGCTGGAGATAGAGAGTGGTTGAGAATTGTACGAAACTTCCAAGCTGCCGAAGAGACCTGTGCGCGCGTATTGCAACAAACCATGATGGGTCACAATGATTTGTTGGACACTTATAAAGTTCTCGCTCATATGCAGCAGGCTGCTGAAAATGCAAAGCGCGAATTAGTAGAAGCGAATTTAAGATTGGTCGTATCGATTGCTAAGAAATACACCAATCGTGGTTTACAATTTTTGGATTTGATTCAAGAAGGTAATATTGGATTGATGAAAGCTGTTGAAAAATTTGAATATCGCCGAGGATATAAATTTTCAACTTATGCGACTTGGTGGATTCGCCAGGCGATTACTAGAGCGATTGCTGACCAGGCCCGAACAATCCGCATTCCTGTGCACATGATTGAAACCATTAATAAGATGATCCGCACAAGCCGCTATTTAGTACAGGAAATGGGTCGAGAACCTACGCCAGAGGAAATCGCGGCGAGAATGGACATGTCTGTTGATAAGGTTCGAAAAGTATTGAAAATTGCTGTTGAGCCTATTTCTCTTGAGACTCCTATTGGTGAGGAAGAAGACAACCATATTGGTGACTTTTTAGAGGATAAATCTCAATCAAGCCCAAGTGAGACCGTAATGGGCGGAAGTTTGTCCGATCAAACTCAGAAGGCTTTGGCAACATTGACTCCAAGAGAAGAGAAAGTTCTTAGAATGCGTTTTGGAATCGGTGAGCGCAGTGACCATACCCTTGAAGAAGTAGGTCAAAATTTTGACGTGACTCGCGAACGGATTAGGCAAATCGAAGCGAAAGCTTTGAGAAAGTTGCGTCACCCGAGTCGAAGCAAGAAGCTACGTGCATTTATTGAAGGTTGATTGGCAACGATGTCCTTGCGAATTCATTTGCAAGGATTTATATTGTGTTTCCCCAATAGGGGCCCATAGCTCAGTGGTTAGAGCGACCGGCTCATAACCGGTTGGTCCCCCGTTCAAGTCGGGGTGGGCCCACCACAATTTCTCCTTTAAAATTAGTAGATTAAGATCATCATTGAGTTGGTCTTCGTCGCGTCATTTACATTTCATGACCCAAACGTGACCCACTACTTTTTCTCTGATACAAATTTCGTGACCCAGATGAAATTTCATGACCCGGACCTTGACCAAAACTAGTCTGTTGTGTGCATAAAACATCTGTTGAACCAGTCAGATGGTCTGGGTGAAGGTGAGCATAACGAAGGGTCATTTGGTAGCTCTGGTGCCGCATAAGCTCTTTTATAACCATAAGTGGAACTCCAGCCATTGCTAGGCATGAAGCAAACATCTCCAGTTAATTACGCTGAAGGCCTTAAGATTGTAATTGCGAAATCGTGCATTGTATTTTTTAATTCAAAGAGGTTTAAGGCCTGTGAGGTATCTAGTGAAACTTTCAAAAGGTCATTCACAATGTATACGCTAGGA
>JAPLFV010000335.1 GCA_026390495.1 Pseudomonadota bacterium
ACCGCAAAAGTGAAATCTGGATCAGTATATGGTGCAAGTGTTGCCCTACCAGTAGGATCATTAAGTATTCCAATCAGCATCACCATCGGAGCAGGAGAAACGATCGCAACGTCTTCAACGCTGGCTGAAGTAGGCTATAGTGCAGGATCTGTCGGAGAAACGGATTCGTCTGTTTCATTCGAAAGTGATCCAGCCACCGAGCTCATTAACCCTATGACATTGTCAATACCTTTAAAGAAAAAGAGCTCACTAGCACTTGGTGATGTCGATATTAGTAAATCAGAAAATGTTATTGTCGTGTTTCAATATGCCAAGGTCGAGGGTGGAACAAAAAAAATATACAAAGGCGTACTGCCAAAAAAGATGTTGACCATTTCCAAGGATTCTATTCAATTTCAATCCAAGTATTTTGGGACCTTTCAGGTAGCAACAACCGTGTCCAAAATTGAATCTCAAATTGAAAAACTATCCGAAAGTAAGTCTTCGCAAAATAACGCGAGCGGTGGAGCTTCGGGAAGTTCAACAAACAACGGTGGAAGCGGCGCAAATAGTGGTCCAGACGTGACGGCACCAATTGTTAGCGGCCTTTCGGTCGTTGCTACCGGAAGTAGCACGACCATTGTAAATTCCTCTATACCGTCGTTTACATTTACCCTCAACGAATCAGCAAGAGTTAAACTATACAGTGATTCAAGTTGCGTAACTTTGTATGCGGATTCTGGTGCAACATTGCTCAGCGCAGGAAGTCAGACACTAGCCTATTCATCATCGATTTCGGGTGACGGAGCAAAAAATGTCTATGCCATTGCCACAGACGCGGCGAACAACTCATCTGCATGTGCGAATGCAACTCTTGCATACACATTGGACACGACATCACCAAGCACAACCATCAGTCGAGTGACCTCCGATCCTACAAACTCGCAAACTCTGCAGTATTATGTTGCGTTTTCTGAATCGGTCACTGGTTTTACATCAGGATTCTTTAGCTTAACTGGGTACTCGATGGAAACGCCAGCGATCACCCAGTCTGGCAATAACTATTATGTTAGTGCCTCAATGTCCTCAGCTCCAGCAGCGGATCAAACGATCGTAGCCACTGCAATCGTCACAGGAGTCGTTGATCTAGCAGGAAATGCTGCAGGGACGGCATCACCTACATCACTAAACATCAGCTACCTTAAGACTCCTGTACTATCTGCCGTTTCTGTTGAGCCAACTGAACCGGGCTTGACGAGAAAACCAACATTAAAGTTTACGTCTGATGCAGGCGGAGATCAGTTGAGAGTCTATACTGATAGTGGTTGCACAAGTCTCCATGAAACGATCACGACCAGTGTTTCAGTTGGTCTAAATAGTCCATCGTTGATTACTGCGTTGCCAACCATAGGGACTCACACCCTTTACGCTAAGGTGTTGCGTAGCGTGACCGAATCTGCATGCACATCCATTGGATCTTATAAAACTGGGATTAACAAGGTGATGGTTGCATCATCTAGTGTTGGAGATTGGGCTTGCGCAATTGTTAACGGAGGGGTGAAATGTTGGGGCTATAATGGACATGGGCAACTAGGTGATAGTACCGGAACCACTAGAAGTGCACCTACCTCGGTAACGGGCTTACCAGAAGGGTCAGGAGTAACTGACATTGCCATGAGCGTCGACTGGCAAACATCAAATCATTCTTCGACATGCGCACTTGCCAACGGCTTAGTGAAATGTTGGGGCAAAAACACCTATGGACAATTGGCTCAAGGAGATACTATTAGCAAAAATGCACCATTCGATGTAAAGACAAGTGGAAGCCCGACTTTTTTATCGGGCGTTTCAAAAATATATGGTTCTACAGGAAGATTTTGCGCTCTGAAAACTGATCAAAAGCTATTCTGCTGGGGTAGAAACACCTACGGCGAGGTAGGAGCTAACATGACTGCAGGCTCTCATGTATATTACGCCACCGCAGTTGATTCAGGAGAAAACTACACAAAAATCTCAATGGGGAATTATTACAATTGCGGCCTTACTACTTCCGGGGCTGTGAAGTGCTGGGGATTTAATGATTTTGGAAAGCTTGGGGACGGCACCACAACCGATCGAAATGTACCGACAGCGACGAATATTACTTCTGGTGCCACCGATGTTTCAGCCGACGATCAGACATCCTGTGCTGTTGTTGGTGGATCGCCAAAGTGTTGGGGACTCAATGATGTAGGCCAGATTGGCAATGGCACCGTAAGTAATAGTAGCACGCCTACTGTCGTCAGTGGTTCATTATCAAGTGTTTCCAAAATCATCGCTGGCCGTACGTCGTATGCAATTTTAGGAACAACACTCAAGGGATGGGGCGCGAATCTTTACGGACAAGTATTCGACGGTGGATTCACCGATCAATTGACACCAGTATCTCCTGACCCTGGAGGTGTTTTTTCAGCTGGGTATATTATTACAGACATAGGCTTCTCCACTGCCAGTGGAGGAAAAGACGTCATTTGCGCTGTTCTTAACGGCGGCGTCACCTGCCGCGGCCACCTATTAAATTCCAGTTATCGAGGAGTTGGCGACCAAACGGGAACCGGATACGTTATCGGAACCACTTTAAATGCCTCCATGGTCGCGGCCTCCTCAAATCTATCTTGCGCCGTCTTAGACCATTCCTCAATTAGATGTTGGGGTAAAAACAACCATGGTCAATTGGGACGTGGATCGACGTCGATGTTCGAACTTGTTGCCAGTCAGACAAATCCAGTTTTTTGACATTCAATTTTAAAATACATATCAACTGATTCTGACTATCGAAAAACCTCAGAAAAAAACTTGCTAAACAT
>JAPLFV010000392.1 GCA_026390495.1 Pseudomonadota bacterium
AAGGAAAACCTTAAACCTTACATAGATCGGATCAAAAATCCCCACCCCCGGGGGCTAAAGTGGATTCTTCATTCTCAAAACGGCAAACAAGGATTGAACGTTGGCTTTCCTTCCATCACCGCGCCAAGTCATATATCAAGTTTAACGTGTTCCAAATCGGGTAGCCATGGAGTTTTCCTAAACGGCGGAAATTGGAATGGGGTTAGCAATCAAAACGGTTTTGCCATGCCAATCAAAACTGAAATATGGGCAAAGACTCTTAAGGATGCCGGGTACAAAGTGGCCGTTGCAGCCTATCCGTCTTTGGATGGATCTTCTCCTGACAGAGCTGGTGACATTGGGATTGCTTACGATAGTCCAACTGGAAAATATCAATATGTAAAATTATCAAAAGCGCAGGATCCCTCTGAAGGTGAATCTGCAGAGTTTGAAGTTGCTTCGCGATTTGAAAAAGATAGAAAATATAAATTCAAGATAAATAGGACTCCGGGCGCTAAAGCTACCGTTACCAGTGATTTTTTAGGTAGCCAAAAATTGACATTAAACGAAGGTAAAGTTGTTGATGCCTTTGGAGTAGATGGAATCGACAGTGATAAACGAACGGCTTCAGTATCTTTTATGGACCTTGGAGTTCAGTCTGAAACCTCAATTGTTGCCGTATCACCATTGAGTGTCATGCCGGTCACGGGTTCAAAATTGAAACAGGTTCTAGATTCAAAAAATATCGTTTGGTCAAACATGCGAGACTACGGACTTGCAAACTATAAGAATGGCGATGACTTTATGCTGGAGTCTGTTAGACATAGGAGAAAAGCAGAGTTGGCGGGAATTCAGCAAATGTTAGCGTTGAATTCAAGTGATGCATTGTTTGCATATTTTGAAGATATTGACGTTCTGCTTCATGCATGGATTGGGCTGCCCGAGATGGATCAAAAAATTGCGGATTATTTGTCTGAATTTGATCAAGATTTGGGGCAACTGATACAATCTTTGCCACAGTCGACCAATATTGTCGCTGTGGGCGACCATGGGATGACGCCTGTGGATTATGAGATAAATGTTCGGATGCTCCTCCCTGAAAATTTACTTAATAAGTTTCAGGTTCGCGTCTCTGGAGGTGCTTTGTTTCTTTACCCTGCAGGGGATCTAAGTGGCAGACCTGATCCTGAAACGAATTTAGATTCAGTGGTCCAGGCGTTAAAGGACGCGCGAGTTGAGTTTGATGGGAATCGGCCAGTATTTAATAAGGTCTTTACTCGATATTCAGATCAAGCTCGAAGTCTCGGCATCCATACCGATATTAGTCCATGGATCATGGCTTTTGCTGATGACAGAATTGGCCTCCAAAATCGACTTGAAAATACCTACTTGGTTTCTAGACGCCAAACTTTTTCAGTTCCGGAAGTTTTGAAACCTAAATACCCAGACCCGATGAACAGCGGCAAATTGGTCCTTCCTATTCCAATGGGTGCCCATGGCCATGATTCTGATCTCGCTTCGATGAAGTCGTTCTATTTTTTGAAGGGTAATGATTTTGTGAAATCTGAACGTGGGTCAATTCGGTCCAATACCGACCTAGTTCCCGTCATTGCGGACGCTCTCGGGTGGCCCCGTCCCCTATCCTGTAAATAAACGCATTTTTTCTTAATGTTCACTTTTTTTGTTGCCTCGGGATTGTTGAAAATCATCCCGGGGCAATTTTTTTGAGAAATATTGAGAACTTTACGGATCTCCTAGATTAAATTTTGTCTTTTACCAAACATAAAAACCTTACTATGTTGATATGTTTAATTATTAGCCAAACAGCCTTATTATATATCGCAACAACACCACAAACGCTGTTGCGTTCATAAACTTGCTATAACAATAACAAAGGTACTGG
>JAPLFV010000393.1 GCA_026390495.1 Pseudomonadota bacterium
AATGCAGTAGTCAAATTTGTTTTATGAAGCTATGAGATCGCGCAGGTTCACAAGTTACATTGAAGATTGTCGGGGAGCAAAATCAGGTACGGATATACTTGTAGATGATTCTTACAAGAGGAAACAATTTAGCCATGAATTATTTGATAATGGAATTTAAACAATAGGAAAAAAACATCGGTTAGAGAATCCAGATGAAGTTTGCAAGGTGATTTTATGGCGTCTCCACTAAAAATCAAAAAACACCAAGTAAATTCCATATTAGATCTGGACTAATACCAGACAATGCAATGAAATCAAAATACAACCAAATGTTTAACTAAACCATTATGCAACCGGAATTCAGCTGATGTCATACTAATTTTTTTGCAACATGACATTTTGAGAGGATCCAACGAATTCATATCCTAGCTTTTTGTAAATTGAATTTGATGTGGGATTTGCCATATCAGTATAGAGAAAGCAAAATTTCTTGCCGTGACTCAGTTGGCGTTCACTCAAATATCTAGTAACCGCACCGCCGTAACCATGTCCCCTTAAAGCGCTAGGAGTGTACACCCATGCCACACGAGATCCATTCGGTGTTTCACCTGCGGTTCCTGCCATAGAGACCACTTCTCCATTCACAACCCACAGAACCCTCGAGCCAGACAAAACCGCATCGCGCACTGATACTTCAAATTTCTGGGGCCTCGTGCTTTTGCAGTCGACAATAAAATTCTCACTCCAGCTAAGCACCTTGTCAAAATCACTTTCGATGGCCACGCGCCCCTGTCCTTGAACGTCCTTAAACCAATCCGTCAGTTTCGAAAGCGAGTAAATACCTTGCTCTTGAATGTCGATGCCATTTAGGTAATCTGCCCACTTACTTCCAAGGCTCAACGCAAACTGAGTAATTGATTCAGAAGGTCCACATAGAGCCTGTGGTCGATCAACAAGCTTCTGTGTGCGAAAGAATAACTCGATTTCGTCCTTTGTAATATTGGACATCCCCAAGCTGTACGGTGGCGTCCACCATATTGCACCCAGAGGCTTCGAATCTAAACTGGGGCTCTCTGTTAAAATATAGAGATATATGGCGTCTCCAAATGTTTTTGGATTGGCTTTTAGTCGTCCGGCAATCCCTAAGGGAAGATTGTACATGGCCTCGTCTTTTATAAAAAACGGTACAGACTTTTCGTAAAAAAGCTTCGTATCTGTCACGCGATGCCATGTTGCAAAAGACACAAATCACTCCTTGTAATTTAAAACTAGTCTTAGCTTCACCAACCGAGAGAGAACACTCTGATCGATTCTAACTCTATTTAGACCTTGCTAAAGAGTATTTTATAACGCCCTATAGTCAAGTTTCAAGTCGACTGGGAATTGAAACAAAATAGACCCCTATGATATCTCAAAAAACTTTAATTAGCGGAAACACATCGTCGTAGGTGTTTGAGGATTTTAGTAGTGATGTTGATGGGAAGGTTTTCGGTGGCGTCGTCTGAAAGTGGTTCGACGTTTTGAATCTTTGGAACGTCTTTCACCATCGTAAAGACACCGTCCAAGCATAATATGTGGAGGTGTGGATATAGGTTGAGGGCTGACCCCCAGCGGTGCGTAAACCCAATACTGCCATGCAGGGAGTCTTTGATGCCCAATGCTTTGGCGGCTTTGATAAATGTGCGTGAATCTCTTTGGTGATGATGCTGTGAATCTTTGAAAACAGTTTTTTGTTTAAGTTTAAGCCGCGTTGAATCTATCAAACAAGATCCAACGCAACTAAGTAAACTCAATAACCTCTAGGCATAGGATTTGCAAAAGTAGAGCCGTACGAGGGGTTTCGCTCAATTTCGATTGAGGAGATAAGTCCCGCTAGGAACCCGTAGGTGATCGTTTCAGCGGATTCTGAATCAATAGTAGCAATGTCGCCCACGACATCGTGTAGAGTTGCCATAAGTAAAATGTTTCCACCGTTGAATCCTGGAGGGTATAGGTTGGCAAGAGCCTTTGGGCTTAACGTGATGCGCCCTTTCCATGTTCTTCTGCTAGTTGAGCCAGATAGTCTAGATTCCAGAAATACCATTGTATCTTTGGAAAATTTTACAAAAGATGCTCTATCAATGGTTCTTCTTCTTGCCTCAACAGACGCTCCTTTATCGAACGAGAGTTCTGGTTTTTCTGAATTTGCGATGAGAGTCTTCACAACCTGATATTCCACAGGAACAGTTGCGGATTCCGATGATTCGAGCCAAGGCATTGCAATGACGTTCAAGTCATGCTTTGAAAGTCTGATAACAGACGCCACTTGATTTACATCCGTATATGCAATGGATGATTCGTAGGAAAGTCCTGGTGTCGAGTTGTCGAATTTGATTTGATACACTTTGCCTGAAAGGCCAACACTTTGCAGGATTTCTACAAGTTTCTCAGCGGTCACACCGGGTTGACTTGATATTTGAACTGGCAAAGATACATAGTTTGCCTCGGCGGCATTCGTTCCAAGGTCGTCAAACAACCCCAACTGAACAACTTTATTCCAAACTTCTAAAGAGTTCGGTCCTTGAGGGTCATTTTGAATTCTTGCGATATTGGTGAGCATCTTTGTGACTTGAAAGCATCTCATTCTTGGAGTGGCGACGGCGTCTTCGCAAGTGACGTGTCGATCCGCAAATGCAGTGATACTTTGATTGAGGGCGCCTATCAAAATGATTTTTTTCATTACATTAAATGCTAATTTCATAATTACTCCTTGTGCGATGGTGAAAGTTGAGACCTGAGGCCTCTTTGACATTCACTAATCTATTAGAATTGCTTTCCACCTTGTACATCTATGGGCTGATAATATTGATGGGTAATGATGCGTTCTGTGAGATGGGTAACATGATGTAATCATTTGGTTTAGATTAAATCCGCTAGATTCTTACATTTTAATTGCTGTGATAATTTGAAAGAAGTCGTTAGAGCTATGACGCTAAGGTCTCGTC
>JAPLFV010000169.1 GCA_026390495.1 Pseudomonadota bacterium
AACATATTTTCCTCCAGACTTACTCTGATAGGCTACAACTCCAGACAAGCTTTGTTCAATGCTTTTCGGCCCTCCCTCCAAATAGCAAACTCTATCTAGAAGACAGCTAGTTTCGTCAGATTTATCGCAGGCCATCATCAATAATGGATAACTCTCAATTTTCGAGGCCACTAAATAATGATCTGATTGACTGTTCTTTGATTCCCATGCCAAAGGTACTTTCGACATTCCGGTATACCTAGAGCCAAACACTTTTCTGTACTTGGACTTAAAGTCGGCACGTACTCGAGATGTTTCCTTTTTAGTCGGTTCACCCAGGCGATCTGCCGCAGGACGAATCAAATCATTAGGTATAGAACGAGATTGAATAATCGATTGATCCTTTAAAAAGACTTGAGCCACTTGCAACATGGTTGCATCCCAAAATGATCGTCGGTCTGCCTTGGGAAGTTGACTGGGGAATAGCACTCCCTTCCACTGTCCAGGCAATTTTGTGTTTGGAACTTTGATTCTCTCCACATCAACATATTTCCCAAACCTCTGTTCTCGCGTCTTAGCTTCAAAAGTGAAAGGTATCTTTGTATATTCCTCGCCCGTTGAGTTAAATGCCAAAATATAGTCTTGACCAACGAAAAGCCCATCAAGACTTCGCAATACTGTCGGCACAGCCGTTAACTCAGAGGGTTCTGCTAGCACGATGTCCTTTGTATTCCCGACTCCCGCGACTTGAGCAAATGCAGGCATATCTACCGCCATGGGCAGCAGCATAAATCCCAAAAATATTTTTTCAATTTTAATAAAACGCATCAAAAACCTAATCATTTAAAGTTAAATCCGGGCCTCTGGGCAAAATTTTCCTTGCTAACGTTTCAAAAAAAAAGAAGCACGTTCAATGTTATCATAATACATATAAACATATTTGAAAAAAAGGCCCACCATGGAAAACTTTTGTTCATTAGATCAGGTCAATCAGTACTATAGATCTGAGAGTAAACTTGAGCGCATCAGATTTCTGTCTGGACTCAAAATAAAAGGAAAGCGTCTACCTTTTGAAGTTGTTCGGGATTTATTTTCATTGTCGCTGTCCAATCTGGAATCAATTGCACTTCTCGAAAGCTGTCACATAACAAACAAACCAGAATATGAGTTATGGCTGTTCGATAATCTTTTAAAATTCTCTCAAGATGTTGCTGCCACCGCCCTTAGAACCTGGGCCGAGCAAACAGAGACTCAACTATGGCATCGGGTCATTCCACTGATGAAAATTCCGAGCCTGCCTCAAAGGCTACATTATACAGTTCTTGATATCGGCCAGATTTTTGCGGGTCGCGTCGTTACAGACACTGCTCTTAACATTTCAGGCTGGGAAGATTACAGTCAGGCCTATCACGCACTGCTGTTCGATCGCGCCATCCAGTTTGGTTGCCAATCGGAGCGACTGACGCAGTTAGCAAAGAAAATCTTAAAACAAAATTCTCTGCATTCCTATCCGGAGGACAAATCTCTTTCCCCTGCTGTCGCTTGGTTGCTATTCTCAGGACAGATGAAGCACCTACAAACAGAACTTTCGCACGATCCAAAATCCACTTGGAAGCAAATATACGAATCTGCAATACTGTGCCAAGAGGTCACTCAAAAGAGATGGGAGAAAGTTTCTAAAGCAATGCAGAAGGGAGATGAGATAAAATCTTCTAAAATATTGGAAAGCCTACCCCCTGTTTGGAACAGAAATTTTGTATCTGGAAAGGACCTGATTTCTAAAATCGACCAATTTTCTGCGACAGAATCAATCCAATTTTTATCTGGAATGGCACGCTCAGAAATCGATGCTATAGAATCCGAAGTTCTTAAAACGACCAATCCAAAAATTTCCTATCATATGGGATCTATGAGTGCCTATTGTGCCAGCGGTCGCCAATGCAATGCGAAGATACTCACAGAGCGCAAAGAAATGCTCACGGCTTCAGGAGCGTATGGATCCTTTAAAAAAATTCTGACTGAGGATTTCGAAACCACAATTTCAGCTACATCTCCAACAACGATGGATTCCATCGAAAGCTTACGAAGAAACTCCTATGACTTCTTCAATATCATATCTCAGACGCCAAGGATTGACGCTCAAGGGTCACTGAAGGGCGCATCGTCTGACCCAAGTCGCGGCACACCCGATAAGTCCAACAATGGGAATTTTTGGAGTCTACTGGGCTCGGCATGGATGACTAGAGACACAGGCTCTTTGAATACCCTTGCGATAGAGTCTCGCAAAAACAAGGGAATCGCAACATTGGCCTACCTAAAAACACTCGGTAGGTTTAAGGGAAGCGACGAGGCAGTCCTAAAAATTATGGATCATATTCGAACCTCAGACGAAGACGAACTGAAGCAGATTGTACAGACCCTAGGTGAGATTGATACCAGCCGAAGCCTCTTAGAGCTAATCTCAGTTTTGACACGTCCAAATGTAACCACTGCCATTCAACAAGACGCCACTGCTATCTTACAAAAGAAGAATCTAGACAACCTGCAAAAGGAACTCAGAGCAACGATTCAAGACCTATCTGTTCCTGTTGATCCTGCGAGCCCGATCTTAGAGATTAAAGAGACTCTTTCATCACTTTTGAATACAAAGATCGATACTCCTTCTGGCCAAAATTCATTTAAATCAAATCAAAACGAAAAGGCCTTGATTGACGACAAGAGGCTGGATTTAGAGTTATCCGAAATGATACCGCACTATAGTTTTCTCAGTAGCGAAGTTAGGAAAGCATTACGAACCGCACTTTTCTTCAACCATTCTATATCTGGCAATGAGGATACCCACGCCATTGATTTGAGTCCATTGATCGACATGCAGTACAAAGCAATGGAACTTCTTTTTCGAGAAACGTTTGAGGAATCCGTGAGTCAGGCATTGCAAAAAGGCGACATCCCCCGCAAACTTGATGTGATTGGCTATGCTAGACCTATCCCGCAGAAAATGGATGAATTTGAGCAGTATATCGCCATGCTTCCAGTAGTCCGAGATATTCCCTTTTTCAGCAAATTCAAATTGAGAAAAATGCTAAGAGCTATTTGTCAATTTGAGCCGGGTCGTCGATTCACTTTGGATGGCTTAAAAGCGTTTGGATTATTCTTTTTATGCTTTAGTCGTGCTAATTGCAAATTTGGGCTCTCAAATCAAATCATGATTGGAATGAAGGACGATCGAGAACTAGCCGAGTTCGCGCGAGAACTGCATATATTCCAAGATTTCAGAAACCGAGCCGCTCACGAAGGATTTCACCCTCAGGCAAGCAATGATCTCAAAGGAATTTGGTCTACAACGGCAAAAATTGTCGACTTCGCATTCTCTATTCGCGGTTATATGGACCGTCAGAATTCATTTAGTCAGCAAAAGCGAGCTTCTTAGATTTATCACGGCTAAAAAAACAAAGGACTCTAAGTTAACCCAAAAATCTTGCCCGATTCATCCACATCGATTTTTTCCGCCGCGGGAATCAGCGGTAATCCGGGCATTCTAACGATATCGCCAGTCAGAACAACAATAAATCCTGCACCTGATGCAATCTCTATATCACGTACCGTCAAAGTAAAATTATCTGGACGTCCCAATAACTTCGGATCATCAGATAATGAATTTTGAGTTTTGGCCATACAAACAGGAAGACTCCCAAAACCCAATGCCTCTGCTTTCTTGATTTTCTGTTTTGCAGAACCTACAAATGAAACGTCTTTTGCTCCATAAATCTTGGTCGCAATTTTTCGAATCTTTTCTTCAATAGAATCTGACAATTGATAAACATGATTCAAGTCTGGCAATTCACCTTGGTTTTCAGTTAGCTGAACGACTGTCTTAGCAAGGTCGAGCGCACCCTCCCCGCCTAGCCCAAACACATTTGCAGTTGAGCATTTGACATCAATCGTCTTGCAGAATTCATGCACGGCGGCAAGCTCTTCCACTGAATCTTCTGTTCTTTGATTTATAGCAACTACAACGGGTCTTAAAAACTGCTTAGCAGCAGCACAATGCGCAGCCAAATTTGCAAGACCTCGCTTCAAAGCAGTGACATTTGGTTCGTTCAATTGATTCAAAGCCATGCCGCCATGCATCTTCAAAGCTCGAACAGTTGCTACGATAACAATCACCGCTGGATTCAAATTTGCAGCACGAGATTTTATAGACATAAATTTTTCTGCGCCCAAATCAAAGGCAAAGCCTGCTTCAGTAATCGCAAACTCCCCAAACCTAAGTGCCATTTTAGTCGCTAAAATCGAATTGCATCCATGGGCAATATTGGCAAAGGGGCCACCATGAACGAATGTCGGGACACCTTCTACAGACTGGACAAGGTTTGGCTGAATGGCCTCATTCAAAATCGCCATCATGGCTCCAGTAACGCCAATCTCCTTCGCAAAAATGGGGCGATCATCACGTGAATATCCGATCAATATGCGATCCAATCGTTCTCTTAAATTTGCTCGTGAATCGGCCAAACACAAAATAGCCATAATCTCACTAGCGGCAGTTATATCAAATCCTGTTTGCCTTGGAGTTCCACCGACAGATTTCCCTCCGAGCCCAATAACAATAGAACGAAGACTGCGGTCATTCATATCGATAGCCCGTTTCCAAAGGACCTTTAAAGGATCAATGTCAGATTGGCCAAAATGAATTTTATTGTCGATAGCAGCCGACAATAAGTTATGCGCAGCTGTAATGGCGTGAAAGTCGCCTGTAAATTGGAGATTAATCGAATCACTCGGCTGAATGGTACTTTTTCCTCCACCAGTAGCACCACCTTTTCGTCCAAACACTGGACCCATACTCGGTTGCCTGAGGGCCAGTACCGATCTTCGTCCAAGCTTTCGCAGTCCCTGTGCTAGGCCAATTGATGTCGTTGTCTTCCCTTCTCCCGCAGGAGTCGGAGTCATCGCAGACACCAAAATCAATTTGGCATCGTCAGCATTCGAACTACCGATTGATTTTTTTCGAGTGAGACTATCGAGTGAAATCTTTGCCTTAAATTTCCCGTAGGATTCTATATCCTGCTCGTCTATTCCTAAGTCTTGCGCAATTCCCATTATCGGTTTCAATTCCATAAATCCCTCGTCTCAATTGATAAATTGGCCACCTAATAGACGCACAGCAATGCAGCCTTTGGTTTTAACTCATCGGTTAGCAATATTTCCTCACCGGTCTTCAGATCAAGAAACACTGGCTCACCTTCACTACCTGTCACAATCGCAATGGAGTCGTTAAACCTGAAATCTTGGAACTGTGTCGATTGATTGATTTTACTTACCATTGCAGCTTTGAATTGCTGCACGTTGGGCAACGTCCAATTATAAATTGTCTTTCCTTTCGCAGCCTCACAATACTTTTCAGCCGCATCAGCATCAAAGACCGGTATTTTTTGAAAGCGCCAAAATTTCCCAGTATCCAAGTCTCGCCAAATACCAGGCGCATGATTGGCTAACATCGCAATATTGGTATCCCGCTCATTTTTAGCTTTTCTACTAAAATAATCCGGATCAAGCCTTTTAATGTCGTCCTCTACATTCATATATTGCTCTAAAATTTTGACTCGTTCCGACTCCGGAACTTGCACAGAAAATCCTTCTTGCTTAATTTCACTCAACTGAGCATGAGCTTTCTCTAAATTTTTTAAATCACCACGCTTTTGATAACATTTAGATATAGACCGAACAGAAACGCTCAGTGCTTCCACATTAGGGTCTACTCTTAGCGGTTTGGTTTCATGCAAAATAGCATCGCCAACTCCAAGTCCAAACTGCTTTTGTTTTTTTGTGGGATCCAAAGAAAACATATCATCTTCAGGGCCCAGACTTCTGATGCAAGGAATAGAAGATTTAGTTGCTGCGGAAAGTGCAATCTCCGGCCCACAAAAGACACCAACCGTGACGAGACCGGCAGCAAACAACAGAATCGTCTCGCTAGCATATCCGACGGTCGCAACGGAATAAGACGTTGTTTTGCCTCCAATTAGCATCGCAGACTCAAAAGGGGATATTTCCTTATCTGCTTTTGCAAGCTGCTCAGCAGCTTCCTCACATTTTCCTGCTGAAGCTGCGTCGACGACGTGAGGAAATTTTGTGGTCGTACAACCAATCGCCGTCAAACTTGAAATCAATAGGGGTATCACTAATTTTCGATCAATCATTTTTAACCACAATTTATTCATTTTTGTTTTAATCCATTAAAAAAATAGTAAATCATCCATAAAATTTCTGAATACCAGCTGGTAGTAAATCTATACAAAGTCAAAATTTAAGGCTAAATGGTAACAAAAAAACGACAAGATCTCGACAAATTCCAGATTCTCATTGATTACAAGACCCATGCCAATCCAATCCAAGGAAATTCCCGGCCGAGCTAAAGTCCTAGGTTGAAGATTCCACAAAGACCGCCTAAACTCACATTTTCCGGCAAAGAGACACACCCTTGAGTTTGGCAACGCTCTTCAATGCCAGCCTCGAATTGGCTCAATAGTCCGGAGTGATTAAAATTCAGAGCTTCTGTTAAGGATTTATCATGTCTACCGACAATAATGATCAAAAACCGCCTCATCAGCATAATCAATCAGGTCCGCCATCCATTGAGGAAATGAAAAAACGACTTCATAGGCCTTTCAGGGCGGTTGTCACTGCGGGTATGCCCTATGCAAGCGGGCCAGTTCATCTTGGGCATATTGCCGGCGCCTTGGTTCCGCCTGATATTTGTGCAAGGTGGCTAAGAATGCTTTTGGGCGCAGATAAGGTCCTATTTATAAGCGGCAGTGACGATCACGGCTCTACTAGCGAGTTGGCAGCCACTCGCGCCGGAAAATCCACTAAGGATTTTATCGCTGAGATTCATGAGCAGCATACCAAAACGATGGAACGATATCATTTGAGTTTTGATGCGTACTCAGGCACATCCCGTGAAGAGTGCTTTCCTCATCATTGCGAACTTTCGCAAAGCATCATTCGTAACATATCAAAAAACGGCATGCTTGAAAAAAAGGTCAGCAATCAGTGGTACGACCCAAAGATAAATAAATTTTTGCAAGACAGGTTTATATCTGGAAAATGCCCCAATCCAAAGTGTACGAATGAGACGGCCTATAGCGATCAATGCGATAGTTGCGGAGCAAAATATAATCCAGAAGAGCTGATCAACCCAAAGAGCACATTAAGCGACGCCACTCCTGTCTTAAAACCAACGACTCATTGGTGGCTTGATTTGTGGAAGGTTTCTGAAAATCTACGAACCTGGGTTCAATCCAAGGAGAAAGTTTGGCGCTCCAACGTCTATACGGAGTGCATCAACACAGTGATGCCTGCCCTTAAATTTGATAACACCTTTGAGGACGAATACAAAAAAGTTAAGGAGCAGCTACCTAAGCATAAGAGTAAATACGCGGCCGGCAAGAAGATTGTCGTCCAATGTGAAAGTAAGTCCGACCTCGAAACTGCAAAAGGCATCTTACAAGGTCTAAAAATTCCAACTGAATATCTTGACGACTGGGCTCATCGCTCAATTTCTCGCGATGTAGAATGGGGAATTCCAATGCCAGTCGATCTAGATCCAGAAATGAAAAACAAAAGCCTTTATGTCTGGCCAGATTCACTGATAGCTCCCATAAGTTTTTCAAAGGTAGCGCTCATCAAAAAGAACCGTAGCCTTGGAGAGATTGATGATTTTTGGATGAATCCAGATTCGCGCGTCTATCAGTTCCTTGGACAAGATAATGTTTATTTCTATACCCTCATGCAAGGTGCGATGTGGTTTGGCAATCAATCCGACTGTAACCGCAAACCAATTAAAGGCGAGCTTCAGCTCACGGATATCTTCTCCGTGCAATTTCTCATGGTCGAAGGCGAAAAAATGAGTAAATCAAAGGGTAATTTTTTTACCGCTGATGAGCTCATCGTGGACAAAGGATACACTGGAGATCAAATCAGATATTTTGTTGCGACACTTAACCTTAGCGATAAGCCTAGTAATTTTGATTTTAACTGGCTCAATGAACGAAACAAGTTTCTCGCAGGCCCATTAAATGCTGCTTTCGAAAAACCCATATCAGCTTGTCACTCAAAATTTAATGGCATTGTTCCTGCCGGCAAACTGGATGAAAAGGTGTTGGCAGAGACTACTAAAATGTTACAGAGGTATTTCAAATGCATGGAAAAGGCAGAGTATCCATTGATGCTGGGTGCAGCTGAAAACTACGCTCGATTAATCAATAGTATGTTCACCCAATACAAGCCACATGACGATAGGGCTCCTGAAAATGAGCGTATCGATGCGCTTTATAGCTGTTTTTATGTGTTAAAGAATTTAATGATCATGCTGTATCCCGTTGTACCAGATACAATGAATCGTTTGCGTGAGTCCTTGAATCTACCTGAAACCGTTTTCAATGTCGAAGAATTAGGAACTCCGATTTTGGCAGGGCATAAGATTGGTGAAAAACAAGAATTTTTCCCTGCGGTCAATCTCTGAGAAAAACCGTTACTGAAACTTAAATTTTTAATGACTGCATGGATGATCGCTCTTCACAATCAACTTTCCAATTAACGAAATTAGGAGACTCAAAAAATGTCAGTGACCAACGAATCGTCCACTACAGGTGCTGTCCCCTCAGAAAACCAAAATCGTCAGAGGGTGGCTTTAGTGACTGGTGCTAGCCGCGGTATTGGAGCTGCATGTGCTCTTGCGCTCGCCAAAGAAGGTTTCAAAATTGCAATTCACTATCGCGGATCTGAAGAAAAGGCCATCGAGTTAGCAAAGAGAATACCCGACGCAAAAATATTTAGAGCAGACTTGTCTAATGCTGAGGAATGTCAAAACCTAATAAAACAAGTCACACAGGAATTGGGGCCTATAGCAGTTTTAGTTAATAATGCAGGTCTATCCATTGATCAGGTCTTACCATTCGCAAAACCCGAAGACTTCGAAACGCTACTATCGACAAATCTTCGACCTGTATTCCTATTAAGTAAACTATGCACTAAAGGAATGATTCGTCAAAAGTTCGGACGCATCATAAATATCGCGTCCGTTGTGGGTTATACCGGCAATGGTGGACAGTCGATGTATTCTGCCACAAAGGGCGCGATCACAGCATTCACAAAAAGTATTGCCATCGATTTAGCTGGTTTTGGAATTTTGGCTAATTGCGTGGCCCCAGGATTTATTCAAACGGATATGACAGATGCGTTGCCAGATGCAGCAAAAGAGGGAGCCATGGCAAAAATTCCACTTAAGAAGTTTGGACGTCCAGAGGATATCGGTAATGCTGTCGCTTTTTTAGCTTCTGAAAAAGCCGCTTATATTACTGGTAGTACGATTCATGTAAATGGCGGTATGTTTACCAATTAAAGGTGGACGCATTGACCTTTTCATATGTTCTGCCACAAGGCCGCAGGAAAAAATGCGACGAAGGCAGAACCTTAACCCCACTCACCGGTTCGTGGGGACCCCTGACTAGGAGCATTTTTGACGAGAACGATGTGACAGAACTTATGGGAAGGTCAATATATGTATATTTACAGCATGGGCCACTATTGGCCAGAAACAGTACTCGACAATCATTTCTATTCGCAACTTGATATCGAAAGCGATGCCCAGTGGATTGAAGATCGAGTTGGAATCAAGACAAGGCGTTCCGTACTTTCTCATGAAAGTATTCTAGACATGCGCTTTGGTCGTGCGACCAGACAACAATTGAAAGATCAAGGCAAGATTCAAACCATTACTGACATGAGCGAGCGTTCTTGGCAAATGGCAAGAGATCGCTTCCCAATCGTATTGGATGCCATTGATACCGTCATCGGCGGAACATCAGTTCCTGACGACGATATTCCTTCCAGTGCATGTACCATTGCGGCGCAGATTGGCATGGAGAGAGTTCGAGCCTTTGATGTCACTTCAGCATGTGCCACTTTCGTGGTTCAGTGTCATGTCATGCGTGGCCTAATGAAATCAGGACTGACGCGAGAGGGTGCGATATTTTGCGCAGAACGGTATACCACTCGTCTAGATTATTCGGATCGAAAGAATTGCATTTTGTTTGGAGACGGTGCCATAGCCGCGTCTATCAGCGCTGATCCAAAATCAGGATCTCTCAAAGTCATCGACACAATGGTTGAATCTGCACCAAGTGGGTGGGAACATATTCATATGCCTGACGGTCGAACATTTCATCAAAATGGAGCCGCAGTTCAGAAGTTTGCCGTGACTAAAACGATCGCAGCAGCTCAAGATATTTTGGCTCGCAATGGACTGGCGGCCCATGACGCCCAATGGTTCATAGGTCACCAGGCAAACTTGCGCATGCTAAACAGTGCCATGGAAAGACTTGGAGTGCCCGAATCTAAACACTTATACAATGTAGATGTGCGGGGCAATCAAGGGGCAGCAGGAGCCCCCACAACATTGTCCCAAAATTGGGAAAAATACAAAAAGGGCGATTACATAGTGATTGCCGTAGTTGGCGCAGGCTTGACCTGGGGTTCCATGTTACTCCAAAAACAATAGTCATCAGTTATTCCCCAAAATAAATTTCACAATGTTAAGAGAAAGCATGGCCAATACATCCTCTCCTCTCAGGAAGCTATTTAACTATAGTCGCCAATATCGTCGCACTGCCATACAAGCTAGCTGCTTTAGTATCGCCAATAAATTTTTTGATGTGGCACCTGAAATCCTGATTGGTGTGGCTGTCGATGTGGTCGTCAGGCAAGAAGAATCCTTTTTGACGAAGTTTGGACTTATCGATGCTAGGTCGCAGATCGTGGCACTGGCAGTTCTTACAATGATCATCTGGATCTGTGAGAGTTTGTTTGAGTATCTTTATTCCATCAAATGGCAAAACTTAGCGCAGTTCGTCCAACATGATTTACGTATGGATGCATACGCACATTTGCAAAAACTGGGTTTAAGTTACTTTGAAGACAAGAATAGTGGGAGTGTTACAAGCATTCTTAATGACGATATTAATCAATTGGAACGATTTTTAAACAATGGCGCGAACGCGTTGTTACAAGTTGCTAGTGCCGTCGTTTTTATTGGTTCAGTTTTCTTCTTTATCGCCCCAGACATCGCGTTCGTTGCGATCACTCCCATACCATTTATCATTTGGGGCACTGCCTATTTTCGGCGTCGATCAGAACCACTTTACGCCAATGTAAGGGAAAAAGCTGGACTGACTGCCGGGCGATTACAAGCCAATATATCAGGAATCGCAACGATCAAAGCTTTTGGAAGTGAAGATTTTGAAGCCAAATCCATCCGTACTGCTTCTCAGGAGTATGTTGAAGCCAATAAAGAGGCTATTCGCGTCAATTCTGCTTTTACCCCAATCATCCGCATGGCAATCTTGGTTGGTTTTGTCGCTACTCTCATTATGGGTGCATTCAAAACGCTGAATGGTGAAATAGCTGTTGGCTCTTTTGGGATTCTTGTTTTTTTAACACAACGCCTGCTTTGGCCATTTACAACTCTAAGCCAGGTTGTCGATCAATACCAACGAGCCATGGCCTCCTGTGATAGAGTGCTTGGTCTTTTAAATACACCATCACCTATAACTGAAGGAAAGATCACTGTCGAAAAATCAACCGCAAAGGGTGCTATTTCCATTCAAAACCTTTGTTTTGGTTATGATCAACGTCCTCCCCTGTTTCGCAATTTTACCCTTACCATCCAGCCTGGAAAAACTGTGGCTATCGTTGGTCCTACGGGATCTGGAAAGAGCACTCTTGCAAAATTGATTTTGCATTTGTTAGAACCGAACTCAGGAACAATATTTATTGATGGAACCGCCCTTGCAGATTTTACAAATCAATCCCTGAGAAAAATTGTTGGATATGTCAGCCAAGATATATACCTATTCAGCGATTCTATAAAAAATAATATCTCCTATTCCCTTCAAGGTGCAGACTCTCAAAATATTATTTCCGCAGCGAAGCTTGCTGCAGCGGATCAGTTCATAAAAGAAATGCCTGAAAAATATGAGACAATGGTTGGAGAAAGAGGCCAGAGACTATCAGGAGGGCAACGCCAAAGAATTGGACTTGCCCGAGCTCTGCTTCGTGACCCAAAAATTCTCATTTTGGACGAAGCCACCTCTGCGGTCGATAACGAAACCGAGCGACTGATTCAAGAATCCATGGAAGAAATTCGAAAAGATCGCACTGTCATTGTCATTGCCCATCGACTAACGACTATAAAGAATGCCGATGAGATTATAGTTTTGGATGACGGTAACGTGGTTGAAACGGGTCGGCATGAAACATTACTGAATGCCAAGGGGCTGTACTACAGACTCTGGAATGCGCAGTAGCCAAAAAGGTAAGTTTTCAAGATTTGACTGTCATTGTAGCTTCTATGAATGCCTCAAGGCCTTCGGTGGTCATGGAGCATTTCATTGATTGAATCAAGTGGACTGCGACAATGTATTTATATTAGATTTGAGGTTACATCTACTTTAGTAACCTAGCGAGGTATCGGGAAATATGACGATATTACAACTTCTAATTAGCACTTCTTTGACATTCTTATCCTGCTATTCAATCGCTCAAGCTGGCGTGCTGCGTTGTGATGGGTCCATCATTGATAGCGAAGACACTGAATCAGAGTTTCAGACAAAGTGTGGTGAGCCAATGTTTGCCGACGATGTCACCGTAAAGTATGTTCGCTACGTCAAAGACGACAAAGTTTTGGACACAGATTTTGAGAAAAAATACTTGATTGATCATGGGTCAAGTTCCTCAGTTTTCTTAGTGCGAACTAAGGATTCCAAAGTCAAATCAACTGAACAAGTTTACCTTGATCGAGATTTAAAAATAGAGAAGTGTTCTGGAATCAAAACTGGCACGGACAGAATTGTCTTTGACAAATTTTGCGGTCAGCCTTTTTCAATTTTGAAGAAGTCAGAGAAAATTCCAGCCAAATCTGATAAATCGCCACATACACGACAGACTATTGAGCAAATTGACGAGGTCGTTTACAAATGGGGCGACGAAAAATGGGAGCTAACGTTCTCCAATCAAGTTCTAACAAATAAAAAGAAAATTTGAGCCGCATTGACGACAATCAAGAGGCCTTTAGGTAGAAACGATTTATTTTTGCTAAGTGAAAACTGTTCAATTCAATATAGTTGTATTGCTCCTCAAATTTCTTGATACCCGTACGCCTTTTTCAAAGACCTAACGTGAGTCATAATCGGTGGCTAACAATTTGTAACACTAAACGTGGAGGCATTTTTTGAAAAATAAAGCTTTTCAATTTTTGCCGGCAGTCATTGGCATAATCTACTTTTTGCTTTCCGGAAGAGCTGAGGGGTTCGCCAGTCTTCGAACAATGTTAATCTTTCCTATTCTATTGTCTAATATATATCTATTTGCCATGTTGCTGAAAATTGTTCTTTCCTACCTTCGTATAGGCAAAAAAAAAAAAAAAAAATCAGATTTTTCCGCAATTGTCGCAGTGCTAATCCTGGATGCATTGGTGCTTTTTGGCTTACAAAGAGATCAGTTAGCTATTGCGGAATCTAAAGTTCGCGGAGATAAAATCATTGATGAGATCATGAAATTTGACTCTATCAATCATCGCCTACCCAGAGATTTGCGAGAATTAACTGAATCCGGTTTTACTTTGCCCCAGCCAGCACTGATTAATTCTGAATTTTCCTATTCATTCGGTGAAGACAAG
>JAPLFV010000320.1 GCA_026390495.1 Pseudomonadota bacterium
AAAGGTAGACAAAAAACAGTCGCTCTAAAAAGAGCTATGGCATTTGATCAAGCGATTTACTTAAAAAATCGGCATTCATAGATTCTTCACGAAGTCCTAGTGGAAGCGCCACTCGGCTAAACTCGACTCGAGGCAGGCGCACAGTCGCTGCTATTCTGAAGGGCTTCTTCGATTGAGGTTTGGCTTTCGGCGTCGATTTTGCCACTAGAGATTTCTTGATGGCTGGCTTTACGGAAGGTTCAGCGATTTTTGGCTTTAGGCCTTGTCCAGAAATATTGGGATCCCTCATGTACAAGGCACCCTCTGTAACCTTCGATTTTGTAGCAATTGCTACAGGATCTTCGGACTCATTTAGAATATAGACCTTTTCATTCTTTGATTCAGACATTGTCCTTCCATTGGCAATGTCACAAATTGAACCAATAAGAGCAATAATCGTGAGTGTTTTTATCATGGGTCATCTCCCTCAAATCCTAGTCATACGAATGAAACTTGCATCACCAAGTTATTTTCGGCACTTTCCAAAGGAAATTGAGGGGGTCCCTCAACAATCCCTTCATAGAGCCGATAGCCTACCAGATAGAGACTAAATCCTGCTGCAATACCAATTGATTTTTTCGGCAAGATTTCGTGTTGATCAAATCTTCTAACGAGGTTGACCTTGGCTGTTCTGGTTATCACAAGAGGCGTATCTGCTGGACGGAGAGTTGCTATATCCAACTGGCCGGCGACGATTGGTCGAGATGGCACCAATATGCTCATGCTTGATGATGAAAGAGTCAGTCGCAATCATGCAAGAATTAAGAAAAGAGATCGTCTTTTTGTTATTGAAGACCTAGATAGCAAGAACGGAACATTTTTAAATGGTGACCGTGTTGTTAACGCCATTATTCAAAGCGGTGACAAGCTAATCGTTGGCGATTCCGAAGTTGTATTTCTAACTCCGGAAGCAAGTATCGATATCGCAACGGAGATGATTGATTTCGAACATGTGATTCAGCCAGACCTAGGTATTGATCAGCCAATTGAAATCATCGGGCATGATGAGCCCTCAAGAATATATGGGATTAAGCGCTTAGGCCCTTTGAAAGATGTGGGCCCCAACTCAATCACAAGCAAAATGGCAAAATTTATCTTAGAACAACATGCCAATATTTTGGAATCGACGACATTAGAAGATGCCGCGGGAATGATTTTAAAAACAACTCATCAGTTACTTGACAATGCCAATAGATCAGCAGCATTTCTATGGTCAAATAGTACCCGTAGGCTCATTCCTATTTCCACTCGATTTGTGGGAAAAAAGCGGCCATTTGCGCTGAGTAAGCGAGCCTTTGAAGATGTTATAAGTCGCAAACAAGGCGTCATCATTAGCCCCGAAGCCAGCGGAATCACCCAAAGCCATAGGCACCGAACCGTTCTGCCAATTGTTGCACACCAAGATATCATCTGTATTCTACACTCGGAATGCGACGCCATTGCGAACCCATTTGACAGAGATGCTATTGAAGCGCTTCAGTTGTTTCTCGCCCGATGCGCACCAACTCTAGAATCCTACGTGTTAAGGCGTGATCTTGATGCCTACATGGTTGGCATGATAGAGACGATGATTGCGACTATAGAAGCCAAAGATACCTATACACATGGGCATAGTGAACGAGTCAGTCGTTACTCAATGGTTATTGCAGATGAAATGCAGCTAAGTAAAGAGGTTAAGAAATCACTTCTGATGAGTAGCCTTTGCCATGATATCGGCAAGATTGGAATTCCTGACGCAATATTAAGAAAAGCGTCACTGTTGAACCCAGACGAATATGAAGAGATGAAACAACATCCAACGATTGGCGCTAACATTATCAATCATCTTCCAAACGCTAGAAAAATCATTTCAGGCGTTAAGTATCATCACGAGAAGTGGGATGGAACTGGTTATCCGGATGGACTAGTAGGAGAAGAGATTCCGTTTTTTGGTCGCATTGTTGCGGTAGCAGATGTTTTTGACGCCATGATTTCTGGGCGAAGTTACAGTGGTTTCATGGATAGCTCTAATGCAGTAGAAAAACTAAATGACGAAAGAGAATTGTTCGACCCTGATATTATCAATGCACTGATAAAGGCCCATGACAAGGGTGTTTTGACCCAACGAACTAGCACAAAGCAAAACAAAGTTGTGGATGAAAAGGCGGCGGCACCTGCTTCTAGTGGCTCAAAGAAAAGTGAAAAGTTAAATCAAAAGAAGTCGTCATAGACGACTCTTCAATAAATTACCTCTTTAGTCCCTAGTGAATTGTCATTTTGGGCCAATCAATTTAACCATTTATAAAAATGGCTAAATTGACCTAAATTCAATTGCTGCAAGTTGCTTTTTGACTGCAAGTGGTTTGCCAACCATTTGGCGTCGATGATTGAATGCACTCTTGAATCGCTTCATTAAGCGATCCTCCAACCCAACTTCTACCGCCGGCATCTATTGATGTACAAATCGTTACCCGTCCGACGCATGTCACACTTTGTCTGCAGGATTCTTGCCAACCACTCGGAGTCGCCTCGTCAGTACAAACATCAATGGCATTTCTGACACTATCTCCAACCCAGCTTCTTCCTCCACGATCCACAGCAGTGCAAATCGGTGTACTGACATTACATGTCACATTTTGTCTGCACGATTGTTGCCATCCATTTGCTCTTGATTCCTCAATACAAGTCCCAATAGCACTACGTACGCTGCCTCCAACCCAGGTCCTTGAACCTCGATCCACGGATCGGCAAATCAAAACACTTCCGGTGCAAGTAACATTTTGCTTACATGTGTCTTGCCATCCACTGGGAGTTGCCTCTTGGACGCAATTTTGGATTGCACCATTCACATCTGCTCCGACCCAAGATCGGCCGCCTCTATCAACAGCATTACAAATCGCGACATCTCCACTACAAGTTACTTTTTGTTTGCATGAATCTTGCCACCCGCTTGGCGTTGCTTCTTGAACGCAATTTTGAACTGCTCCATTTACATCTGCGCCAACCCAACGTCTACCTCCGCGGTCTTCTGCTCGACAAATAGGAACATTTCCGTCGCAAGTGACATTTTGCTTGCAACTGTCCTGCCATCCATTAGGCGTAGCGTTTTGAATGCATGTGGCAATGGCTCTGTCAACTCCATCTCCAACCCAGCTTCTACCGCCTCGATCAACAGATCTACAAATCACTGAATTATTATTGCAAACTCTATCCGCTTTAATCTCAGCGGCCGTAACAATTTGGCGCGATCCATCACGGCAAACGACCGAAAAGGTACCATCAGCTTGCTTTTGCATTGAAACAATGTCGTCAATTTCTTTTTCTTGAGAATTTGAGTTCGACGTTCTGCATCCGGAAAAATTTGCAGAAAAAATTAATGCA
>JAPLFV010000043.1 GCA_026390495.1 Pseudomonadota bacterium
CGTTAACTCCCTGATTGTATCGAGTCGCAATGACTGAAACGCTTCCAATAATAAATATAATACTAAAAAGAAACGCTCTAATTTTTGTCATGTTTTATCCTTAAAAAACGAAGGAATCACCACTTGGGACGATATGTAAACCACAAATATACAAGCTCAAAACCTGCATTTAAAAATGCCTTTGCCCCAACTTTTGAGCCCTTTACATCACTCCACTCCTGGACTGGCCACTCGTAGATACTGCTCTTGGGCAGCCCCGAAGCCCCAAGACGGGCGATCATTTCCACATCAAAAATCCATCTCGAATGAAAAGGCATATTGAAAACTTTATGGACTGTCTCTGTTGCCCTAAAAATCTTTGCCCCGCATTGAGTGTCATAAATTGCGAGGTTCAATGCAACAGACGCAAACGTACCAAAAACACGCCCTAAATAATGGCGATTCCATGAACGCAGGATTTTCCGACCCAAAAGTCGAACCCTAGCCCCTATAACCAAATGGACTTCGGGCTTTTCATCCAACGTTTGCATGAATCCTTTAACTTCGGATAAAGGCGTCGCTAAATCAGCATCCCAAAATCCAATGTATTTATATTTAAGATTAAACGCGGCCAACGTACCCTGACGAACGGCCTCGGCTTTGCCGGAATTTACGTTCAGTGACAAAACTTGAATTCGGTTTGAATTAGATTTTAAATGATTCAATACATCAAGCGTTCTATCGCGACTGCCATCATTCACAAAAATTAAATCAACATCGGAAAATTCATTCAGAAACATGAGAAACTTTTGGACATCGAGCCTTGATTCCTCATTGTAGCAAGGAACAACTAAACACAATTTTTCGTCAAAAGCAGTCAATATGTGCCCCTACGCCCAATGGAAGAATTCAGATTTTCTGTAATATTTTCAGAAGCAAACGGTAGCAAATGCAAACTTCTACTTCAACAGATAAATCCAATTCACTCATAGACTTTCTTGAACAGTCTAGAAAGGACCCATTCAGGCATAAGTTTCATACACTGAAATAAAAAATATTGCGGCTTTGGAAATGCATATCTACGGCGGCCTTGTTCAATAGCACGGGCGCATTTCTCTGCCGCGCGCGCAGCGGTTAAAGCACCAAATGGAGAAAGTTTTTTTGGCTGAGTCATTTTGGTTAAGATTCCACCAGGCATAATAACGGTTAAATCAATTCCAGAAACCTTGAGCTCGTGCCTCAAACTTTCACATAGCACATTCACGGCGGCTTTTGATGCACAATAGGGAGCAGCACGAGGCAACCCGTAAAGACTTGCTATTGATGATATCACCGCAATTCGGCCCGTACGCCGAGGGCAAAGCAAATTCACCGCTACATCAATCGTATTAATGACACCCATTAAATTTGTCGAGATGACGTCTTCATAATGAGAAAATCCTGACTGCAATGGTTTCCTTTTATCTATTCCCGCATTCGCCACAACCATCATCACTGGGTCTATTTCGTTCAATTGACGAAGTGCTGACTCTAAGTCAGATCTATTGCGAACGTCACAGCGGTATTGAAAGAATCGACCTTTCCCCTCGCCAATTTCTTTTTCAATGAACTCATTTGTCAGAGACTTGCGACTACAGACCCCAACGACGAAGCCCTGCCTCAAGTATACCTTTGCCAATTCCAAACCAAGGCCCTCTGATCCGCCCGTTATAAAAATGCTCATAAATCTCCAAAAAAAATACAACTAAGGCGTTCAGGGGGCCACTTTGACAAAGTGATAAAATCGCGTTCCCAAAAGCCAAACAAAGAATTTTAAATGTCACAAACCTGACTAAAGTGAACATATCGGTGCTCTTTTGCCAATCTGAATTCACTAATATTGTTGGATATTTTTGGATATTGGTGCCATTCAGTTTACTTTTGTAATAATTCATAGAATTTATTAAAACATTC
>JAPLFV010000280.1:0-7350 GCA_026390495.1 Pseudomonadota bacterium
ATAGCTGCAACTTTTATTGTTGCAAACTAGATTACAGTATTTTTCAAGGTTTAAAGATTAGAGGATTCAAATTTAAAGACTGTGTTATGAAGGAGGCAGATTTTTCTGCCTCCCAGCTTGTGGGGTCTGATTTTTCTGGTGCTCTGCTTGACGGAACTTCTTTTGATCGTGCGGATTTATCAAAAGCGGATTTTAGAACTGCCAAAAATTATCAGATCAATCCACTATCGTCCAAGATCATTGGCGCAAAATTTAGGTTTCCAGAAGCGATGTCTTTGGTCAGTGCACTCGGTGCTGAAATTGATTATTGAGATTTTTGAATAGATTTAAAGTTTTTGCTTTATGCTATCTACTGTGATCCCATATTTTGGTCCATACCAACCAGGCATCGGAGCTGAGATATTAGGAGTGGAATTATATTTTGCCGGCATAATGACGGCGATAGTTTTCGGCGTCAAAGATGACTCTTCCATTTCAATCTCAAACTTGTCGAATCCATCATCGGTTTGGCCTCGGTAGTGAAATTGAGAAGGATCTAGAACATTGTTGAATTGAGAGGCGTTTTTACTAGAGTCGATGACAAATCTTTTTTCAAAGGCGAGATTTTTGACTTCTATCGAATATTTAACCGTCCAACTATTGATTCTCCAGCCAAACCCGCTCAGGAAACAATGAGAAAGTGCTGTAATCTTCGAAATTCTAAGTACGCTTTCACTTGTGTTGAGTTTTGGGAATTCACTACCAGCTACTGGCGCCAATTCTTGAATGGACTCGCAATCTGCCTTTGACGAGGTGTCTGTCAGTTGTGAATCTTTGGTTGAGTGCGAAACTGAATTTATTCCGCAACTAACCAGTAACATCGAAAACACAATTGACCATAGCTTTAAAATATTCATGTTATATTCCCTTCATCTTTGAGAGTTGATTGGACAGCGTGAGTGCTGCCGATGAAGGTCTTATGCCATAGGTTCAAGGCATTGGCTTTTGGGTCTGGGCCACTTAACTGCTGATTTCGGACAAGAGTTTAAAACGATGAAAACCGCTAGAGTAACTCTAGGATTTTCTTAACAAAATCCTTTGAAGGAATCCCTATATTCGCCAGATTGTCGGAGTACTGAGGCAAATTAAGGCTTGAATCTCCACCGTTTCGTCGTTCTGCCACGTGTATTCCAACGATTGTTAGTTTATCATCATACATCCTGAGAATGGGGCCGCCAGATGACCCTCTAGTTGAATCACAATCATGTAGAATGAAGTTCGACTCTGGAAATTTTGCTTTCACATCGCAGTTATGGTGAATTCCCGCTGTTAATCCTTGACGATAGTCGCCGGAGTACCCAGCAAGCGTCATTTGATTGGGGAAGGTACTTACCTCTGTAGGTTTAACGCCAAGCCATCCATAGGTTTCTCCTAAGGGTTTGGTAAGTTTAAGAATCGCCCAATCGGACCCCCGGTGATTGTCGGGATCCTTAGTTCCCCACCAGGCGTGAACAAATCCCGATCGTTGGACGGAGCGGCCATTGATTGTGTTTGGCAGAAACTCTCCAAGATTGGCGTGCAACGCTCCCGTCTTCGAGTCTATGACGCAGTGAGCGGCAGTCAAGACTAAATCTTTGGCCACTAAAGTGCCTGTGCAATTCACGCCAGATATTTTTCCAATGGTTCGCCATGGGTAAGATGTTGCTAAGATTTCTGTCCTTTGGTCGATTCCAAAAACGTTTTTGCCTTCTGAATTTGCGGTCGTGTTGTCACAGGAGCTAATCACAGCGGTGAGACAAAGTAGGATTGAAAAGCCTAAGTGAGGTAAATGAATCGAAGCTTGCATTTGCATATTTCCTTAACTTTTGAATGCGTAAATCGAAAGATGGGGCACGGGTGTATCATGCCTGTCAAAAATTCAATATCCATTTTTAGAGACAAATTGATAGGCACCGCTGAAACAGATGATTTCTTAGAAATGCCAAGGCTTCTCAAAGGTTCCGATTGGAGTTTCCGTGCTTTTGCCCCGCGTTCACAAAATGTGTTCACATAAGGTCGCCTTTCACAATTAGTGCACACCGACTTAGCTAAAATCTGATAAATCATATTTTCAGCAAGGGAGAGGCACATCTTAAACCTGTATTATTAGATATTTGCAAAGACATGCTTCCTGGTTTGACAAATGATCGTTTATTTTGATACGTCCGGATCGCTTTGAAATCTAAGTAAATTGTGAACATGGACCGCTTGTTGGCCGGAAAAGAACAATAGTCTCAAAGGTTTTCAAAAGGAGTTGAATATGGAACGTATTAGGTTGGCTAGGTCGGTTATCAAAAGTACCAGAATCTTTATATGTCTTTCTGTGGTCGTTCTATCTAGCTGCAGTCCTTTCGAGTCGATGAATTCAAGCCAGTTGAAAGATACTGTTGGACGAGACGGTGGAGATCAAATTTCTTGTACCAAGTCTGCTGATAATGAATTTGCAGGTGCCTATACACTCGACTATTTTTTGACTTTGGATGAATCTAAGCATCCTCAGCTTCCTGACTGGGAGGCCTATCGAGACCGGATTCAGTCTCAATTGTCCATTAAGTTCCCGGAGCTTGCAGAGAGCTTTCGTAAGTATACTCAAGACCTTTTGAAATCTTCTGATGCCCAATACCGGATTTGGAAATCAATTCCCTCCTCAGAACTTGAAGATCTTTCGGATGAGCAGGTTCAATCTTCACAAAGAAAGATTCCTCACAATTGCCTTGATTTAAGTGGCAAACCAAATTTACGTCAATTGGTGCGTCGGGAAGTACTCTATCTGCCTGATGTTGCAGAGCGTAAAATATTCTACTTTTACGATAAGCAAGCCATGGAAGAATTGCGCGTAAAATCCCCGCTTCAGTTTTCTTATATTGTTGTCCATGAATGGCTTTGGGATTTTGTAGGAAGTGCTTGGGCAAATCGCATCGTAAATCATGTTTTTCAATCGGAATCTCTAACTGACTTATCTGCTAGTGAGATTAGGCAACATTTAAGAGCATTTGGTATAGAAAGTGTCAAGCTTGGCAACGACACTTTAGTGTCTACGGAAGCGGAACGAAAAATTGCGACTGAATTTGCTTCTGATCCAAGGTGCCTCTATACAGATCGATTTATTGTTGATTTTTTACCTCTTGGTGCCTCGCTCAAACTTAAAGGAGGTCAAGAAAAGACCTTGTCTTTGGCATTCAATAATCTGAGTCAAGAGCAGTTAATATGTGGTGCTGCGATTATTTTTTCGCATAAGTCTAAGAGTCCTGGAAATTCACTTAAGGTAAAAATTGGACGTAAAAATTTAGTGGTACCCGAAGGTGGGGACGGTTTTGAGTTTGAGTCCACACAAGATACGAAGTCTGAGTCGTTGTTTGCTCACTGTATTGGACGCGCCTGTGAGACTAGGTTGGGGCAGTTCTCAAGTTTGATTGGTGCGCGCACTCCTATTAACAATTCAAAATGGAATTTTATTCTGAAAACTCAAGACGAGGTTGAGATTATTAATCCCGTCATGATGATTATACCGAGAGTTTCATTTTAGGGGGGAATAGAAATTGAGTCTTTTGCAAGCACAATCAGCGCAGTCATCCGATCTGACTAAAATGCGGCCCTCGGTATTTTCAGCAATATCTGTTGATGATTTTCTTCGTCAATATTTTGAATGGAGAAAAAGAATACAACCGACTTTTTCATTGCGGATGCTGTCTAAAAAACTCGATTTTAGAAGTCATTCGTTACTGGCTATGATCGTTCGTGGTGAAAGAAATCCGCTAGGTCCGACAGTATCTTCATCTATGGTTCAAGATGCTATTGAGCGTTTGTTAAGGTCTGGATTATTGGAGTTTGATCAACAAGGTAACCTGAAAAAGGTCACTTTAGTAACAAGGACTAGGCCGTTTATTACAACAGCAGCCATGAGATCCTATCAAAAGCAAATGTTGCAAAGAGCTAGCGTATCAATCGAGGCTCAGGCTGTATCTCGTCGTTTATTTATGAATTCGATGATGCCCTTTAACTCTCAGGATACCGATGATGCTAAGGAAATGATTGCAGAGTTTGTTGAGAAATTTAGGACACGGTTTAGTAGCCCAGGGGGAGATACGGTCTATCTTTTGGGTACTCATTTGTTTCACATTACCGAGCCACCGGCGACGGTAACGGAACCTACGGAGCGCCATTAAAATTATTATAGATAGGGAGTCTTCTTGGCTTTGCCCGATTGACGATGTAGGGTCATTCACCGTTGAGAGACGCTCTTGATTTTGATACTGCCGTAATAAATCTATAGTCGGACATTTATGCAATTGACCCAGGATTTATCAGTTGTACGCGAATGTTTGATTCATTGTCGACTAACACAGATGTCATGCAAAAGTATGAGCGTCACACGCCTGAGAAGCCTACTTACTATCAAGCTATTGCTCGGAGTTGGTCATGGGTTGTGCGAGATTTTTATTCAAGTGATAAAAAGATATCGAGACATGTGCGAATCAAAGCTGTTTATAGGATTTTGATTTTTTTTGAAGTTTTTGTGTCCTCTCATTTGCCAGCGACTGGAGTGTGAAATGTCGATCCTTGTAAATGGGCAGTTGTGGTTTTTATTTGTCATTAAACTTACTCCCATTGCAGAGTAGGGCATATATGTTCTGACATTTTTATGTGCCATCGCAACGGCGGCTTTATTCATGCCTACTCGCTCCTTAAGAGACACTGCCCACTACAAGCGTTTATCGCTGTTCTTACCAAGGTTCATCATGACAGCGTATCCTCTGTGAAATAGAAGTGTTCGTAAGTTCTTGTTTTCGGGTTTGCAGACACTTAAGGTTGTCACTTTACCTCCTGTAGAATGCTGCCTTGGCGTAAGACGGTTCTTTGAAAAATTGAGTTTTAAACTCGATTCGAGGTGGGCTTGGCCTTGAATTAAAGCGTTCGAGTTTTCGATATAGGGCTTTTTTCGAAAGCTTTGTGATTCAAGAACTGATACGGTTAAATGACCATTATGCTTTGGACTTCAATTTTTATCAGTGGAGAACCAAATGAAATTTTGAAGTTGACTGCATGCTAGCAAAATCCTCATATGATCAAAATCCGTTTGGAGTGGAAATAAAGTCATCGACACCCTCTACGAACGAAGACTTGGAGGGTTTAGTAAAGTTTCGCGAGGATTTTCCGCAGTCTAAATGCATTTGTCTATGTCAAACTCCAAGCGCTATATCCGCAACACTATACTTATATTGCAGTGGAAAGCTTGCACGATGACAGTTCTGACTGATGAAAACATAACGTCCATGCCAAAGTATGGTGGTGTTGTCGAGAAATCCTAAGACGGCGAGTGTTTTATGGGGATAGAGTGGTTAGTTCTTCCATACCCCAGATTTTTAACTGCCCCGGTCTGGATCACAACGTTCTTTTGGAGAGGGCCTATCTGCTATGAAATCAGTTAGTGAACAAGATTTTGAAAGACGAACTAAAGAATTGTTTGCTGAAATGTCTCAATTATGCAAACACGAAAATATTTTTCTCGAATGGACAAACATATCTTTTAATCTGACAGTACCCAGCTTCAAAGCAACGGCAATTTTTAATGTTTCGGTAATTCAGTTGAAATACAGTGAACATCACTTGGACTACGATCAAGGAATAACAGTTTCATCTACAGGTAAAGACTTCGTGAGATTCGATAAATTTGGTGTAAACCTAAAACTTCGTAATGATGCTAAAATCTTAAAAATGTTTAATGATGTCATTGTTCAACTTTGTAGCTAAAACTCGCTATCAACACCAAAAGCATCTGTGTTTGCGTCGGAACAGCAATTTTTGGAGAACGCTCTAATTGACTGCTATTTCCAGTCATAGGTAAGATTCCAACTAAACGCCGCAATATCTGAATGACTCAACCAGGGATAATAGACCTTTAATCTCTCACGGTAAAATGAATTCATCGTCGCCAAGTCAGGTTTGCTGAGATCAATGGACTGTTGCCTCATAGACAATAAAATTGATTCAATTTCAGGTCGAAACATTTCGAACTTACTTTCCAAATTCTCTCCTGCTCTCGGAGTCGCTGACTGACCAACGCCAAAATATTGTTGCACAGCTTCTGAAAAAAAATCAGAATTTTCGCGAGAAAGTCCTTGAAAATTAGGTGAAATCAACTATAAAAAAACCTACATGCAATATCCTCTGTAGAATGAGTCATCAAGTTCGATTTAATTCCGCGCTCACTATAATAAGTGACCCATTTGCTTTCTGATAGACGACTCAAACACAATGCCTCATTGGGAAGTCCCCCTACCAAGGAATATGATTCTGAGGGAACTCTATTGAGTTCAAGTGATTCTCTAAGATTTTCGATATTCAATGTAAACCTTGCTCTCTGTGAGAATGATGCAATGAATGATACTTTATCTTACTTGAATCAACCTCACTTGAATTGGTCAAAGAATAAAAAAGTCAAAAGTTAGGCCTGCCGATGAGGTTCATTGGTGACTTGATGGACAAACTCGATATCATCGATGCATCCAGTTCATATAGAATTTCCAGATTTCTGATGCTGAGCAGTATTATTCATTTGCCGCGTAAGCAGCTGGGGCTAAAATATGGGTGGGTACCATATGAATAGAAAAGCCCCCACCTGTCTACATTGAAGGTGAGGGCTGAAAAGTTATCTTATTGGTCTATGTTTATTTTACGTTGAATATATGGTAATTCGCAATTGGCTTCATATTAAAATCGTTCCCTGTAGGTTGGCTCCAAATTTCTAAACTCTGAGCTCGAATAATGTATCGTCCCGGTTTCGAGAATGTGAATGTGTAAAAATCTTGAGAAAAAGTCCGATTCACTTCAACATCTCTCTTTATTTCAGTCAATTTGACCCCATCAGAAGGATTTGCCGAAATAATGTCAGCCAATTGTTTGTCTCGATCTTTTGCCGTCAATCTACGGAGATTTACAGAAGTAATTCCAACTTTTATGTCTCTTGTAGCAAAAGTCCCGGGGTATTGGAGATAGTCTTTAATCTCTGGATAGGGATTTACTTGTGGTGTTGGTGCCGGAGGAGGAGTTGGCGCGACTCCAATTGTCGTTGTGATAATAAGTCCAGACTCTGAGTTAGGAGGCAACAAGGTAATGTTCACTTTTCCCCTGCCACCGACCACATCGACTAGTGCTTGTCCTTCAAGTAGAACAGAAGACTCGCCAAGGACTTGAGCGTTGACATGATACTTTCCGTCTTCAACAATTTTGACTCGAAATGATTTGCCAGCAACATAAGGCATTTTTGCAGCAAGAACTTTTGCTATCTCACATTTTTGAGGTTGTGTCTGTTTAATGATAACGTCGTTCTCA